>JANNGV010000383.1:0-10328 GCA_031404055.1 Chloracidobacterium sp. | reverse complement strand
GTTTTCGAGAAAGCTGGGAACCGAGTGGTCAACTATTTTTTGTGCAAGGCCTTCGACAATCGCGGTTTTGCCGACGCCGGATTCGCCGATCAGGACAGGATTATTTTTTGTCCGGCGGCAGAGAATTTCGATAAGGCGTTCAATCTCCGGCTCGCGTCCTATCAGCGGGTCGAGTTTGCCCTGTGCGGCGTCTTCGGTCAGGTCGCGTGTGAATTCGTGCAGGTTCGGCGTTTTTGAATTCTCGGCGGTCGCTGGCTGTACGTGCGGCACGCCGGACTGGCGCCCGATCTCGTCACGGACTTCCTGAATACGCAATCCGAACAGGAGAAGAATCTCGGCGGCGATAGAATTTTCTTCGCGGGCCATGCCCAAAAGGAGATGTTCAGGGCCGATGTGCCGGTTTTTCAGATGACGGCTTTCTTCGCTGGCGTAAAACAGAATTCGCTTGGTTTCGGGGGCAAGATGGAGCTCGGCGGATTGCGGAATGCGGTCGCGAAGGACGATTCGCTCTTCGACCTCACGGCGGACATTATCGACCGTGATCGCACGGCGGCCGGGAAAATATCTGGCGGCGATCGTTTTATCCTCACGCATCAGGCCGAGCAAAATGTGCTCGGGTGCAATTACGGGCGAGCCGTATTGGAGCGCTTCGTAGCGTGCAAAAAAAATGACACGGCGTGACCTTTCGGTATAGCGTTCGAACATAATATCAGTGCTTCACTTTCGCCAGCGTTTTACTTATTATAGCGAAAATTCAGGTGGATAATCCAAGCTATTTCAATACAGAAAATTTACAGACTTGGCTAGATATAGTTGCAAACCGGCGCGAAATCCAAAAGTTTTCCGGCCGGAACGCAGGCACCCTGCCTGCACGGCCGCGTTAGCGGTCGAATCGGCTTAGCCACACGCCATTTTCGCGTTTCACGCTCATGCAGGCAGGGGTGCCTGCGTTCCAGTCAATTAGTCATCGTCGAGCGTGAATCTACTTTTATCTTCGCAGGTTTGTCGGGCTGTGGTATCTCGACAACCAGCGGTTCGCCGCTGTTCTTTATGCCTTTGAGAACAGCGGCTGCC
Source organism: Chloracidobacterium sp. (assembly GCA_031404055.1). Lineage (GTDB taxonomy): Bacteria > Acidobacteriota > Blastocatellia > Pyrinomonadales > Pyrinomonadaceae > OLB17. The sequence continues at coordinate 9,254 of JANNGV010000383.1, read as the reverse complement.
GAACCCAACTCGACCTTTGACGAAAGCACCCGCGAAATTCTTTTTGGAAGCAGCGTCGGAGCAATGCCCGCGATGGAATCGGCGAGCGAAACAATGTCGCCGCCGCCGGACCAATGTTCGCGAACAACGGTTGCGTCGGTTCGATTAACGAGCCGAAGCAGCGTCAGAGCAACTACATAAATATCATCTACCTGGCCAATGAACGGGAAAAAATCGGGGATAAAATCGAGAGGAGAAATTACGTAAACTATCGCAGCGAGAAACAATGCCTTCTCCGCCGTCGGAACTCGGGCATCCTTCAGCATGCGGCCCAGCAGCATGACCATATTCGGCAGGAACATCAAAAAATTGCCCATGCGGCCTTTCGCTTCGCTTTTTTCACGACGGGTGGGCTTATTTCCAACCTTTTCGATCTCGGTCATATTTCGTTTCCTCGCTGCTGTATCTAAAGTCTATGGACAACGCGCGTTTTGTGCAAGTTTAACGGTTGAAGGTTGTATGGTAAATTCAGTTGTCAGTTGTCAGTGGTTAGTTGTCGGAAAGAGGATTCTGCCACAGATCATTGATCACTAACTACCGACCATGATCCTTAACCAAATCCGCGTACGAGCCGCCGCCGATCCGCAGCAAATTATTTTGCCGGAGGGCGAAGATGTCCGCACTATCCGGGCGGCGGAGATATGCTCGCGCGATAAGATCGCGAAAATTACCATTATCGGCGACGAGGAGAAAATTCGAGCTGCGGCAACACTGACGGGAGCGAACCTCAATGGCGTCGCGATACTCGATCACCGGCAATCGTCGGATTTCAAGCGGTTTGCGGAGTATTATCATCAACTGCGCCGTGCAAAAGGCGTCACGCTGGAGGAAGCCGAGCAGACGGTAAAAGATCCGCTGTATTTTGGGAATCTGCTTGTGCGGGAAGGCAAGGCCGATGGCTCGGTTGCGGGAGCGACTAATACGACGGCTCACACAGTCGCCGCGGCTTTGCGATGCATCGGCGTCCGCGAGGGTTTGAAAACCGTTTCGAGCTTTTTTCTGATGGTCGTGCCGGAAAAGAAATTCGGTGCGGGCGGTGCGATGATTTACGCCGACTGCGGTGTCGTCATCGATCCGGACGCCGGCGAGCTTGCCGAGATCGCCATCGCCTCAGCCGATTCGTGCCGCACCTTGCTTGGCGTCGAACCGCGTGTCGCGATGCTGTCGTTCTCGACCAAGGGAAGCGCGAAACATCAGTTAATCGATAAGGTCGTCGAAGCAGTAAAAACTGTCCGAGCAAGAATGCCGGAGTTGAATATCGATGGCGAACTGCAGGCCGACGCCGCCCTGCTCCCGTCCGTCGCTGAATCAAAAGCTCCCGGTTCCTCGGTCGCGGGCCGTGCCAACGTCCTCATCTTCCCTGACCTTAACGCCGGAAACATAGCCTACAAACTAACCGAACGCCTGACCGGCGGCACCGCCATCGGCCCCATCCTCCAAGGCCTTGACCGCCCCTGCAACGACCTGTCACGTGGCTGTTCAGCCGACGACATCGTCGATGCAGTTGCAATCACGGCGGTTCAGTCGCAGGCACGGAAGATCTCCAGTCAATAAGAAACTATCGCATCATTACGCTCGACTTTTCCTTCCGCCTTCGTTTTTCGGTGTACATGGCTTCATCGGCTTCGGCGATTATGCTCTCCAGCGTTCGTATTCCATCCGTCGGGACGGGTGCGACGCCGATGCTGCAGGCGAGCGTGTAGGGCTTTCCGCTCGCGGCGTTGTATTCATCGAGTTTTTCGTTAATTCTCCGGGACATTACACTGATGTGCTCGTCCTTAGAACCGATAGTCAGGATGACGAATTCATCGCCGCCCCACCGGGCGACCAGGTCGGCGCTTCGCAGCACGGTTTTGACGACCTTCGAGAACTCGATAATTGAGTCCGATCCGGCCTCGTGGCCGTACATGTCGTTTATCTTTTTGAGACCGTCGAGATCTGCGAACATCAGGTTAAGGCCGCGGGCGGTGCCTTCGTGCCGTTCGAGCTTTATTTGCTGTTCCGCCATAGTCAGGAAGCCGCGACGGTTATATAGCCCGGTGAGATCGTCCGTAAGCGAAAGATTTTTCAGCTCTTTCTGCGCTCCGAGCAGTTCGGTAACATCTTGAGCGTGACCCAGAACGTAAGGTTCCATTTCAGACTCGGAAACAAGCACATTGCGATATTGTAAGACGATCTTTTTGCCGTTTTTCGCGATCAGCGGCAGATAGCCGGTAGACATCCCTTCGTGTTCAACCTGACGCATTTGGGCATCAAATTCCAAGTGATGTTTTTCCGGTATGAAGTCGCGAAAATTTTTGCCGACCATTTCGGTGTTTGAGAAGCCGAGCAGCGACACCACCGCCGGATTGACCGTCGTCAGCATACCTCTTATGTCGTGAATGCAAATTAATCCTTGACTATGATCAAAAAGATTGCGGTACCGCTGCTCTTCAACTGCCGATTCTTTTTCGACCTGCCGCCTCCGCAGATCCAGTCGGTGAAGTTTTTCGCTGTAGTAATAAATTATCGAAAACATCAGGACTATAAGGAAAAATACAGTCATGGCCGCGCCGAAACCCGTGTCGTACAAACCGGCTTGTTGGCCCAAAATCCGCAGCGATCCGAGCGTTGTCGGAATCAAAATAACGGCCGGCAACAACCGCCGCGCAGCCGATCCGCCGAGAGATTCACTTGCCAGGAGACTTACCGTTCTGCTGTTGCGATTTGCCGCTAGAAGTCCTATCGAACAAACCAGAAAAAGCCCGGCCGCATGCAACGCCATGCTGTTGAACTTTGAAATACCGTACAACTGTTCGGAGCCGTAAAGATGGCCAAGCAATGCCGCGAAAGCCGTAACGATCACTAGAAAAGCAAAGATTTCACTCAGACGCTGAAGACTTCGCCTGCCGTTCACGAAGACGAGCGATGCGCCGAGCATTACGAAATTAAAGGCGGCGTGCGGCGGCATGCGGCCGGCCCATCGGCCTTCGATCTGACGGTCACTTGCGGTCACCAGAAGCGTATCGATGCCGAGATTCGAACCCGCTATGTACTCAATCAAGGTTAAGGAACCGAGGAGAATTGTGAAGATTCCGCAAAATATGGATGCGTAACGCCTGCTGCTATCGGCCCCACGCCGAATGGCAAGAAACAGACCGATCCCGCCAACGCAAAGTCCGACCGCGGTGTTCGGTTTCATCTTGGGGTAATTCGGCAAAACAGATTGCAGGAACGGAATGTCGGCTGCCCATCCGGCGAGTACTCCCAATGCCGCGAATATAACCGTGACAGAGCAAAAGTACACTACAACCTTTCGGTTTAGCATTGGATAGTTAATTTTAGTCATGGGGGTACCGAAGTGGGGATCGCGTATAGATGGCGTTCAGTGTTGCCGTACTCGGGGCAAGAGGAAGCAAGACACCTTTATCTTATCACGAACGAGCAGTTTCCGTGGTTCGTTTTCTTTAACCACCCTAATTTCTTTCGATTGCACGCAGCTTGCGATTCTTCAAGTCGAATCGTTCACCGGCCTTAAGAAGATAAACGAGCATCGCTCCGCCGCTTTCTCTTCCGTCAACGAACATCACATGTGTTTTTCCGACGACCTCAAGACGGCGGTTGTCTTCTATCAAGACGGCGGTGTCTTCGTCAACGCCGATGCCGAGCATTTTTGGGTTTACCATGATCAGTCCGAAAAGGCGGTTGTGCCGTTGGCGGACGAGGAAATGCTGGTCGAAGATGACATTCGGGATAAGGCCGAGGCCTTTGCGCGTGCCCACTTTGCTGCCGTCGAGAATTTTGAGGTCAGCATCGCCGGTCATCATCGGGTCGGAGATGGCGGCGGCACCGGCACTTGTTCCGCCAACCGGTACGCCTTTAGTGTATTTTTCTCGAACAAGTTTCAGTAGTTCTTCGTCGGCCAGCACGGCCATGATGTGGTTTTGATCGCCGCCGGAGAAGAAAATGCCGGTCGCGGTTTTGAGCTGCTCAATGAAGCGTGTGCGTTTTTCCGAGTCGAGCGGGCGGATCGCGGCATGCTCGACTGCCGCCGGATTCTGCGGGGAGAAATCCTTTTTCAATGCCTCAAAGCTCTCTTCGGCAACGCCGCTTGCCCACGTAATTATCAGGATGCGGGCATTGGGGCCGCCTGACCATTCGACGAATTTTTTAACAGCCTCGGGTGGGCGTTCCCCGCCGCCGATCACTAGGAGCCGTTGCTGGCCAATCAGTATTTGCGCGAACAAGACAACAAATATGAGAGCGAAAGATACTTTGGGTTTTAACGTCATGAATTGGTTTGAGAAGCCGCGAAATTTTAGAATTTCCCGCAAAGACGCTAAGACGCAAAGCGGCCGACGACACCTTTAGCATCTTGTGTTGGTGTTTCGCTGGCCGCTTTCAGCAGGCACTTCGGACACAGGCAGCCGTTGAATTCTTTTGCGATCGCGGCCGTTATCTCCTCGGACAGCGTTACATCCGTGCACCAGCAGCCGTCGAGCTTTGCACCGCAGCCGAATGTTTCGCCGCACGATCCGCAGACGGAAGGTACACTGTTTTTCGGTGATGCGTCTTGCTTTTTTCTCTTTTGTTCCTGCTTGTTCATCTTCTTCGGTGGTCAAATCTTTTTACCACGGAATAAGATGAATAAGAAGGAACCCGAAGGAGAAGAGATGATTTATTTCAAGAATACAACTCCGGCTCGCCGGGCGGGCGGGATTTCCAGCGTTTGTGTATCCAGAGCCATTGATCGGGATATTTGCGGATCAATTTCTCCACCTCTGCGGTAAATGCCGCTGTAGTTTCGGTAACGTCGCGGTGGCGGTCGCCGGTGTTGGATGGATAAATGATCCGGCCGTGGACGCCGACGTAGTGTTGCTTTTCTTCGTCCCACGCACCGCACATCGGGATGATCGCGGCGTTTGTCCGCATCGCGAGCAGGGCGACGCCGCTTGAGGTGCAGGCCGGTGTGCCAAAGAACGGGACAAAGACGCCTTCCTTCGGATGTGCGTTCACATCGGCCAAGATGCCAAGCAGGCCGCCTTCGCGCAAAATACGGATCGCCGGGCTGACGGAATTTGTTTTGTTTATCGGCCGGTTGCCGAATTTGGTGCGGAGACCGGCGGTCAAGGCCTCGATCTTCGGGTTATCGAGCGGCCGCGCGAGATAACTCATCGGCCCGTGATGCGCGGACCAGCCGTAAACCAGAATCTCCCAGTTGCCGAGATGCGGGCTGACGATGATCACGCCGCGGCCTTCGGCCTGTAAACGCTGGTATTCCTCCCAAATCTGTGGTTCGATTTGAAACTCGATCGTTTTCTCAAGGCTCTCACGCGTCGCTTTCGGAAAATGGCTCATTTCGCCGAGGATGCGTCCGAGATTTTTGAAAGCGCCTTTTGTCAGCCGCCGCTGTTCGGCCTCGCTAAGTGCGGGAAAAGCGATCCGCAAATTTGTCTTTGCCACACGCCGCAGGTTTCCGAGCAGATGATAACCGAGCGTTCCGACGGACATCGCAAACGCAACCGCGGACTTTCGCGGAAGCATAGCAAGAAATCCGAGCATGCCGCGCACGGCTGCGTATTCAAGCCAGATCTGAGGTTTGCTTTTCTTGCTCATTTCAAATGCGCAGTCACTGTTGAGGTAGTATTTTGAACGCGCGTCGCCGCACATTCTTTACTATTATTCATCTTGTTTCGTGGTTAAAGATTTAGGACCGACCACCGAAGAAGATGAATGGGAAGGAACAAGAGAAAACTCCGATCCATTAAAACTAAGTTTGAACTCTAAACTTCACCAGCGCTTGAATGCAAGCACGGCGTTGAGGCCGCCGAAGGCGAAGGAGTTGGAAAGCGCGGTTTCGGGCTCGCTTTCAATCGCTTGGGTTTTAATGACGTTGAGGTTGCATTCGGGGTCCGATTCGTTGAAATTCGCGGTCGGCGGAAGCAGTTTGTGATGAAGGCCGAGGACAGTCGCGGCCGCTTCAATCGCACCTGCTGCACCGAGCGCATGGCCGTGCATCGATTTAGTTGAGCTGACGTGAATACTGTCCGTGTGCTCACCAAAGACGAGCCTGATCGCTTTCGATTCCATCGTGTCGTTGGCCTGCGTCGCCGTTCCGTGAGCGTTTATGTAGCCGACCGTTTCTGGGTTGGTGTTTCCGTCGGACAAGGCTGCTCGCATTGCTTTTGCGGCACCTTCGGCCAGCGGCATGGTCAGGTGATGAGCGTCGGCCGACATGCCGAAACCGGTGATCTCGGCGTATATTTTTGCTCCGCGTGCGGTGGCCGAATCGAGTGATTCGATAACGAACATTGCACCGCCCTCGCCGAGGATCATGCCCGAGCGGTCTTTTGAAAACGGCCGGCAAGTGTCCGGCGAAACTACGCGCATCGCCTCCCAAGCCTTTAGATTTCCGAATGTAAGCGGCGCTTCGCTGCCGCCGGTAATCGCCGCGTCAAGCGTCCCTTGCCGGACGAGCCAAAATGCGTGTCCGATGGCGTGATTGGCGGACGAACAGGCGGTCGAAATCGTAAAGGTTGCGCCGGTGAGGCCGTATTCCATCGATACATGGCTGGCGACCGCATTGCTCATTGCACGCGGGATCGCGGTTGGCGGCATTCGATTCTTTTTTTCGCCGTACAGATCAAAAAAAAGCTTGTCTTCTGTTTCCTTTCCGCCTAGGCACGAACCGGTGACAACGCCCGTTCGATCACGCAAGTCGTCTGTAAATGTTATGCCGGAATCGGCTATTGCCTCGCGGGCCGCTACAATTCCGAATTGGGCGAACGGATCAAGCCAAAGGATGGATTTATCATCGAACTGCTTGGTGGAGTCAAAGTTTTTGACCTCGGCCGCGTTTTTGAAGCGAAGTTCCGCCGTGTCGATCTTTGTGATCGGCCCAATGCCAGAACGCCCGGAACTGACGGAAGTCCAAAAATCATCCGCGTTGTTGCCAATGGCCGAAACGACGCCAATACCCGTTACAACAACTTTTCTCATTTATAAGTGATTTGCTTTGCAGATACGCGGAATATGGACATTTTGCTCTCTTGTTCATCTTTAAGTCATCACCTCGGAATAAGAAGAACGAAAACCGAATAAGAGGATCAAGCAGAAGAATTTGGCATGACTTAGAGTTTTCTAAGATTCAACAACTCTGTGTAAGCGGAACCCCGATTCACGATTTACGACTACGCCGCGGCAGGCTGCGTCTCGTTTCCATTGGCCAGCCGGCATAAAAATTCACTTCGTCGATCAGATCGACATTGATCATCCCGATCGGTCCGCCCGTTGCGCCCTGCGTAGGGAAATGATTGATGTTCGGAATCTCGATGCCGTCAAAGTAGAACGCATTTTCCAGCGGACTTCCGCCGCGGACGATGAGGGAGTTGGACTGGTCGTTCACTTTTGCAAGACTCGGCAGACCCATCATCACCCTGCTGATATCGCCGCCGGAACCGGGCGCACGGCGGATCTCTTCCGCGCTGAACGACGTGATACTGACCGGCTCCACATCATGCTGTTGAAAGTATCCGGCGGTAACGACTACCTGTTCCGATTCCAGTGTTTGTTCCATCAGTTCCGCGTTCACTGCCGTCATTCTCTGCGAGCGGACGATGGCATCCGTTTTTGTGATCGTTGAATAACCAACCATCCTGAACTGAATGGAATAGTTCCCGACCGGAACATTCCTGATAGAAAATTTCCCATTGATGTCGGTGATCGCGCCGAGCGTGGAATTCATAACGATGATATTTGCGCCGATCAGGGGCGATCGTGTTGCCGCGTCGAGCGCGGTTCCTTCGATCATTCCCGTTAATTGTGATTGGGAAAAAATAGGAACTGTTAAGAAAAGCAGATATAAAAGCCGTTTCATAGTCTCTCCATTGTTAAAAGTTATGTTTGTGTCATTCCGATCCCGACGCAGTCGGGAGAGGAATCTGCTTGTTCGAAGGATGCCTTTCGGGGCAGCGTGGGATAAAAACTATTCCACTTTACACAGAAGAGATCCTTCACCCGACCGATGCGAACAATGCATCGGGAACTCGGGATGAAAAAACAATTGATAAATGACACTACAAAATTACAACAACGACGGGGCGATTGCGCTTTTGCCGATGGGTTTGAACGTGGGAGGGAGGTTTAGTCTGATTGGAAAGAACGGAAAAAGAAGAACCCGGCCGGAAAGAGCTATCTATTGTTTATCTATATTTTTCTATATTTTTCTGAATTCCGAGGGAGTTTTTCCCATCCGCTCTTTGAATAAGGTGTTGAACGTTGCTTTAGAGTTGAATCCCGCATCGAAAGCGAGGGAGAGGATCTTGAGATGTTGTTTTGACGGGTCGATAAGGTCTTTTTTTACTTCCTCCAAACGGTAGCCGTTCACAAAGTCATAGAAATTCTTCAGGAGTTTTGTATTGATCACTTCGGAAAGGTTGTGAGAGGAGATAGAAAGCGCTTCGGCTAGATCGGTCAATGTCAGCGAACTGTTGCGGTACAATTTCTTTTCTTCCATCAGCCGGATCAAATCCCGAAGATAACGTTCCGCCATTTCTTCGGTCAAGCCGGAGCGCTCGTATTTCGTTGTTTCCGTTTCCATTTCGGTCATCACCCGCTTTACGACCGGGTCGGCAAAAATTTCCGATTTCAATAATCCGGTGTAACCGATCCCGTAGACATACAATGCAAATCCGACGGAGGAAATAATGAAATTGGAAAGATTGATGCCGTACGCCAAAACGATATCTTCCACGAGGAAAATTGCAAGCGCGGCTAGACCGGTCATCGAAAGATTTTTCAGCCAGTTCAATTGCACCTGTTCAAGGCTTGAGACAATATCTTTTAAGTGGGCATTATAGCGATTCAGCGTAATGATGCTCAATGATAAATATATTGTTCCCTGAACGATCAATATCCAATTGAAGATCTTGAAGATCGCCGGAGCCTGAGAAACATCAGATACTGAAGAGCTGGAAAAATCGATCAGTGAAAATATCCCTCCGATCAACAGTATGATCTCATACAATGCAAACGGAATGAAATGGAGAAGTTCTTTCGTCTGAAAATTCGTTGAACGATGAACAAGATGGTTCACGTACAGATAGTGAAGGGGCATTGCAGCAAGCGGCAACGCGCTGATGACAAATGTGAACGGAAAGTCCTTATAGATACCGGTATCTTGCTTTATTGATGCTGAGTTATACGCTTATTCTTATTCATTTATTGCTGCAAGATAC
>JANNGV010000382.1:0-3406 GCA_031404055.1 Chloracidobacterium sp. | reverse complement strand
GCTATAAAGTCTCGAAGTCCGGCGGCAAACGATTCGACGTGAATCAGTTGGCCAAGCGAAAGGAAGAGTATCGCCAGCGTCACTATTGATGCCGGAGCATAAAGCACAAATGTCTTCCAAGGCGATTCGTCGAAGACTTCGCTTCTTACCGGATAACGCAAGCAGAAATGCAGGAAAAGCGGTGCGAAAAAGGCAAAGGCTATATCGTCAAGAAGATTGACGGCGAGATCGAAATCCTGACCGACGTTAAGAGAACGATATACGTGAAATACAAATGCTGTCAGGCATATGGTTGCAAAATGCAGAACGAAGGGCGAACGGCTGCCTTGTTTGAATAGAACAAATATTCCGATGCCAAGCCAGATAATTCCGACGATCGTCAGGAAAACTATCGACGCCGTCCAACGCGGAAGAGTGTCAATGTTCTTAAGATCAGCGTAATAAAAATTATTCGCGAATGAATACGATGATTTTTGATAAAAGTACGTAAGGCTTCCGCCGACGCCGGCGGCATCGAGGTACATCGGAATGTCGGCAATTGAGATGACTTCCTCAAAAGTTTCGCCGTCAACACTTACATTGATCAGTTTATCGCCCGGAGAAATGCCCTGACGCGAAGCTGCAAAACCCGGCAAAACTTTCTCCGCATAAATGCCGTCCGCCTTTTGCACCCACAGTACGCCGTCGGTCGGAGCCAGTTCGCCGGTCGCCCGTTGAGAAAGATTAAGAGTACCGCCCGCGACGAATAAAACCGTCACGACTAGCCATATCAAACTCCAACTGGTAAGAACTTTTGCTTTCATCTATTTCGGGCAAACTACGCCAAGAATTTTAGATGCAAGATTTGTTCCAATCAAAATGTGTGATGGTACCGTATTTATTGGCTCGATTTATGTTGAGTGAACCGAAAAGAGATCCTCACCGCGATTTTAATAAGCTGCGGAGAATTCAGTTTTTTGCTCGATAATCCGAGAATTTGGAGAAGATCGAAGGGAGGAGATTTTCGGGGTACGAACGCGACTTGCCGACAAATGCCAAAATACCGGCTGACGATTGGTGACCGATCAGAATCTAACAAGGATGCCGCCACGCAATGCCCGTCGCTGATGATTCATCCGCAATGTTCCTTCTTCGCCTACTGCTCCGGTCTGAACTCCAAACAAATTTCTGGCATCGACAACGGCTTCAGCATGGAAAGGCAGGCCAAGAGTTGGAAGATTCTGCGTCACCAGAACGCTCAAGCTCGGGTCATAGATCGCTAGACGCCCTTGAAACGGATCTATCGCAAATACCGTAGCTTGAGGCGACAACCGGAAGATCGTCTTGACGTTCGTACCTGTTCGCAGATCCGCTTCGAACTGGCCAAAAAATGACTGAAATAGATCGTTTTGAAAAAGCTCCGCCGGAGAGGAAATACCTTCTTCTGAAAGCTTTTGACCGACACCGAAGCTATATCCAGCGGCCGCACTGAATCGCCCGCTTAGACGACGCGAATAAACTACACGCATGCCTTGAGCATTACCCTGCTGATTCGCCGTAAATTCTTGAAACCCAGCCTGATCCAACGAGTCGAACGGCAGGCTCGTCAACCCGATCCCGCGGTTAAATGTCGTATCAAGAAACACGTTCGCTTCGACGCTGGACCGATTATCAAGCACACGTTCGATACCAAATTCGAACCTGCGGCTCTTGTTCATCTGAGGCTTTCCGTCTTCAACAACAAAATCCTGCATGACCGCCGCATCTCGAAAGAGGACCTGTGCATCTTCAAGTTCGATCGCTCGCGACCACGTTCTTTCTTCCGTCTGCGGCGTGTAAGCCGCTCTAAAACGGGTTTTTGCGTTTATGTCAAATTGCAGTCCCAATCTCGGGCTTAGCGAATAGTCATCGCCAGCACCTAGAAAACGCGAATAATCTACTCCAAACACTAGAATAACGCCTTCACGAACCTTCCATTCGTCCGTTGCCTGCACCGAGAATTGAGAAAGTGTTCTTTCCTCATTCCCGATATCAAATGACCCGAGCTTTCCAAAAGAAGTGTTAAGCCGCAATTGGTGAATGTCTGAAGGGCGATACCTGATTTGTGTTTCGAACCGCTGCGGTGCCCGATTACCAATTCCGGCCTGTCCAGCAAAAATGATCTCGGCGTTTTCCGCAATAGGTAAAAGAGTCGCGACATTAAAGCCTGCATTCACGCCTGAATCCGATCCCGCGAAATAGCTTTCGACGACTGTTTGTCCCTTCCTGTCAGGACTTTCTGAAACATCGTCTGCTACGTCATCTGCTACGTCATCTACATCGCCTACGGCGTCGACGGGAAGCGTTCCCTCGGCATTCTGATAGATGGATCTGCTTGTTTGGGCCGCCCGGATGTTCCATTTCGGATTGTTCCGATCCCGCCGTTTCTCCGGCAAAGTGTTTCCGCTCCCCGATCGTTCAAGCTTAAACCCATAATTCAGCTCCGATGCTCGGCTAACTTCGATCGCCGCCAAGGTGGCCGGATTGAAACCTTCGGCAACCGCCAGAACCGTGTAGGTACCCGGCATGATTCTCGCAATAAAGCTTCCGTCAGATGCCGATCTGACCTGCTTGAGCAGCTGCGAGGTGCCAGCCCGAAAGATGGCAACAGTGGCGTCGGCTATCGGGCTTCCGCCGTGATCGCGCACCATACCCCTGATAACGCCAAGACTACCTCCCATTTCGGCTGATTCCAGCGTCGTAGCCGCAAGCGGAACGGCGTAAGTGGTCGATAGAGTCACACTCAAAACCAATATCGTCGTAAGAAAGGTTTTTGGGTTTTTGAAAAAATTCATTCGGTAGCGGCGGCCGTTTTTAATCGCTGGCCGAACGTCACAAGAAGAGTTGCAGTGGCAAAAAACACCTAATACGCGCAACTTCAATATTTTCCAGATAAAATGCAACCGTGTCAAGTAGGCAGTTCAGAACTAACCTTAGGCGGTTTGATGCCGCCTACTTGACAAAGTTTGCCCTTCGGCTAGAATAAAAGTCTGCTTTCTGTGGAATTCGAGTTCCCTTTGTCGGCAGATTTTCGGAGACGTGGCTGAGCGGCTGAAAGCGGCGGTTTGCTAAATCGTTGTAGTCCAAAAGACTACCACAGGTTCGAATCCTGTCGTCTCCGCCATTTATTCTATCAATGAGCTATCAAATCTCGGGTTTGATAGCTTTTCGTGTTTTTTGTCCGATAATTCCTCTATGACAGCTCGCAAAAGCATAGTTTTCTATGGCATAGCGATGGCGGCGCTCCCTGTTGGAATCGTGGTTACATTGCTGAGCGCGGCAATATTGAGGAAAAAGGAAGTTTTGGCGAGTGAAGGGCTGAGTTCAGAGTTTAAACTTTAGTTTGCCTTCGGCTGGCAAAGAACAAACTGAAATTGGAACGCTAAAC
>JANNGV010000381.1:0-1753 GCA_031404055.1 Chloracidobacterium sp. | reverse complement strand
CCAAAAAGACAAGCAAACACGCAAAAATAACTCTAACCGACATAACACACCTCACTCTTGCTCATGAACTCGATTCTACCAAAAAGCACCTTCGCCGCGAAACATAATGTTAACCTGCTTTTATCATAGGATTTGATGCGTACGCTTTCCGTTGCGAAATGGATTTGTGCTAATATCTAACAAATTTACATTTTGATTTCAAAAACAATCAAGATACTCGGTCGTTCACACTGTCTGCTCGCTAGAAGCGGAATTAAGTCATTTACAAGGAGAAAAAAATGAAGAGATCTATTTATGTAGGGATTGCTCTATGCTGTCTTTGGAGCGCCTTTTCGATGAGTGCTTCGGCGCAGCTTATCAACGAGCTTGATATCAATCCGGGCGGAACAGACCAACCCTGTGAATATATCGAGCTTCGCGGAACTCCAGGTGCAATAATCGAAAACGTCCATTTCGTTGCCTTTGAAGGTGACGCTGCCCCATCGGGCACTGCTGATTTCGTTGTAACTTTTGCCAGCCCCGGCCCGGCATTTGGTTCCAACGGCCTGATCGTTGTAACCGGAACTGTTGCCTGTGGTGCTCGAACCTATCCGCCTGAAACTACTCGTCTCCAAACAGCGTTGCTCGATGCCGCTAACGGACTGGAGAATGGAACCATCTCTTTCCTTCTCATTAGTTCGACGACGGCAATCACACCGGCAACGGATTACGACACTGACAATAACGGAACGCTCGAAGGGCTACCCGCCGGTGCGACCGTCCTTGACGCGGTCGCCTGGACGGATGGCGATGCCGGCGACATTATGTATGGCGGAGTAACGTTAACTGCTGCCGGCGGAACAATCGGCGCGTCTACGCGATTTCCAAGCAATACGACCGCAAACTCAGCGGCCGCATGGTACGGCGGAGCAATGACGGGAACAAATGATGCCACTACTTACAGCCCAACCGTCCGAACTGCAAATTTTCCATCAGACGGAGCACTGACGCCAGGTGCACCAAACGTGGGAACGCCCGGCGGCGGGGGTACTGGCCTTGCCAAATCCTTCACAGGCTATCTGAACGGCGCGCAGGAAGTGCCGGTTAACGCTTCAACTGCAAAAGGCTTTGGGCGTGTCACGCTAAACGAGGCGGAAACCTCTATAACCGTTTCGGTTTCATACGGGTCGGCTGCTGCCCCACTTTCGAGTAATGTTATCTCAGGCCATATCCACGGCCCGGCGGCTCCGGGCGTAAATGCTCCCGTCCTCTTCGATCTCGCTCCCGCGGGCGGTGCCGCGTTCGGCTCAGTGTCCAACGTTACCTTTAGCATTACGCCGGCTCAGGTTGCGAATTTGAAGGCCGGACTCTTTTATTTCAACATCCACACGGTCAACTTCCCGGGCGGCGAGATCCGTGGGCAGATTCTGGTTCCGCGCTCGGTGGTCGATTTTAACGGAGATGGCAGAACGGACTTCGTGGTCGTCAGAGCGGCCGGTGGAGCCGGCAGTCAATTAACCTGGCTCACAAGTTTTGCAGGCGGAAACCCATTTGCGTCCCGTGATTGGGGAGTCAATGGCGATCTTATTCTTGCCGGTGATTACGATGGTGACGCCATCGACGACATAACAGTCTACCGTGCCTCGGAAGGAACATTTTACGTTATCCAAAGTGCAACGCTTACGATGAGGATAGAACAGCTGGGTCAGAGCGGTGACAATCCCAGGATTGTCGGCGACTATGACGGTGACGGCAGGGACGACCTGGCTGTATA
>JANNGV010000380.1:0-11671 GCA_031404055.1 Chloracidobacterium sp. | reverse complement strand
GTGGTAGTGACTTAAAACCAGCCACGGATTAAGAAGAACGAGAACCGAACAAGAGGAATAAAGAAGGACGATTTTGCCGGATTAGGGCAAAATCAAATCGATTCCTTACACCAATAGAGTCATCCCTTCATCACGAATTCTTGTACTATCCGATCCTTGCGTTTATACTTACAACTGACTGATGAGAATAAGCGAAGCAAAACGGATCAAGTTATCCGATAGATTTAACAGGCTGGCGGCGTCCAACACGCCTTTGCGCCAGCTTGCCGGGAACCTTTCTAAGGTCGCAAAATACGCAATCGACGAAGCAAACAGCCTTTCCCTTGAGCGAATACCGGTCACGCTAAACCGCCTTCCCAAGAAGCTCGACGGCTTTAAGATCATACATTTATCGGATATTCACCACAGTCCTTTTACCGGCCTCGAACACATCGCGCGTGCCGTTAAGATAGCAAATCGGTTAAAGCCCGATATGTTTATTCTGACGGGCGATTATGTCTCGCACGAAACGCGTTTCATCGCTCCGGTGGCGAAGGTTCTGGGTGAATTGAATGCGGAATTCGGCACTTACGCCTGTCTCGGCAACCATGATCATTGGACCGATGCCGATCTCGTCACCAAACGTTTTCGCGAACACGGCATAAATGTGCTTATTAACGAAGGATTGCGTTTTGAAGCCCGCGGAGCATCGTTCTGGCTGGCCGGAGTTGACGACCATATGGTTGGCAAGACCGATCTACCCGCTGCCCTTAAGGGTTCGTTTCCGGACGAAATGAAGCTCTTGCTCGCCCACAATCCGATCATCTTCCGCCACGCGGTCCGGTTCGGCGTCGATCTGACGTTAAGCGGTCATACTCACGGCGGCCAGGTAAAGGTTCGTGATCCGGAAAAACGGCGTATCAGGCGCCGAAAGCTGACGAACGGCCTGCACGGACGCAAAGGTTCGCAGATCTACATAACGCGCGGCATTGGCACGGTCGTGTTGCCAGTTCGATATCAATGTCCTCCGGAAATCAGCCTACTTGAATTGCGGAATGCGGATTGAGGAATGCGGAATTAAGATGCTGAAAGACGATAGGGTATGGCAAAAGGCGATGATCTAAAAGATCGGACTAAAAGATTTGCCTTGCGCATCGTTAAGTTAGTGGAAACCCTTCCTAAAACTCAAACTGCTAGAGTGATCGGTGGTCAGCTTCTCAGATGCGGAACGTCGGTTGCGGCCAATTACCGAGCTTCCTGCCGAGCATGGTCTAATGCAGATTTTATAGCTAAAATGGGAATTGTAGAGGAGGAAACTGACGAGTCTGCCTTTTGGATCGAAATGTTAGTTGATACGAATCTTGTTAAGAAGGAACTCGTGGCTGAGTTACTTGATGAGGCGGATCAGCTTACAGCAATATTTGTAACTTCAATAAACACTGCACGAGGTAGAAAACGATGATTCCGCATTCCGCATTCCGCAATCCGCAATGAACTCGATTCTGACCATTCCAAACCTGCTGACGTTCATGCGAATGGCTTTGATTCCTGTATTTGCCAGTCTTCTTTATTACGGGTACGGAGCGTGGGCGTTGATCGTGTTTATGATCGCGGGCTTGTCGGACGGACTTGATGGTTTTATAGCCAGGCGGTTTAAGCAGGAAACCGAGCTGGGAACGATCATCGATCCGATTGCCGACAAACTTCTGATGACAACCGCTTTCATCATCCTCACCATGCCGAATGTCCTTCAGCCGGCACGCCATCTGCCTGTGCCCTTTTGGGTAACGGCCGCTGTCATCGGCCGCGACATCCTGATAATAACCGTCGCGGGTGCTATCAACGTGATGACCGGCTTTCGCGGCTTTAAGCCGTCATGGCTCGGCAAAGCAAGCACGACCGTCCAAATCGCCGCGGTCGGCCTGATTCTGCTTTCACCCGTAATTAATTACAGCTTCTATCTGCCGACCGTTTACACAATCGTGGCGTTTTTTGCCGTTGTTTCCGGCATACACTATATCTTCTACGTTGCCCGATTGATGAAAGAAGAAGATCAGGGACAGAAAAATGAGCTATAGGAGTGATTCATCCAATCTAAGGCAGGTTTGTGATCAGTATCGCGTCGCCTAGCTGCTTGCCGCGCCCGACAGCCAGATTCTTGCCATCGTGCGACCAGGCAAAATTGAAAACGCGGTCGGGAATATCAAGAAGCTTCTGCGGTGTGTCTCCGTTGATCGGCTGCCGCCAAAGGGCGGAAGAATTGAACACACCGGAAGAATAATAAAACGCCGACGAATCCGCTGCCCACTGGATCATCGGCCGCCGGAGCGGGAGATTGAATAGCTTAGGCTCTCCGTTTCCGTCCGAAGCGATAATCCCGATCTGCATTATACGCTCGTCGCTGTGTGCTTCAGGGCGGCTTGATACATGACGGTACGCAAGCCACTTGCCGTCGGGCGAAAGCGTTACGAAACTTTCGGCCGTTGCGTCCGTTAGACGCGATATCTGAACCGCTTCTCCGCCTTCGATCGGCATTTTCCAGATAGCGGACGGCCCGGCCCCAAGCTTGATGAAAAAAACTTCGCGGCCGTCCGGCGACAAAGCTCCGGCAACGGACCGTTCCTTATTATTTTCGTCAAAAGTAAGCTGTCTCTGATTTCGCCCGTCGATGTCCATTCGCCATATTTGCGATGTGCCTGTCCGATTCGAAGTAAATATAATGCGGCCGCCGTCAGCTGCAATCGTTGGGTCGGTGTTGTCCTGCCCGGCATTCTCTATGAGTTGAACGCGGCTGCCTCCATCCGGATTCATCGAATAAAGATCTGTTACATTGTTCACGAAACTGCTGAAAACGATTTTGCCGTCAGGCGCCCATGCTAATCCGACATAGCTGTCAAGGGTTCGTTCGCCAAAAGTCAACTGCTTGGCTTTCTTGATGTCACCATCCGGCAGCAGCCACAGATGCGAGATAATTCTCTGCTGCCGCGTAACCAGCATCTCCCCGTCGGCTGAAAGGCTGAGCCAAAAATAACTTTCCAAATCGTTCGTCCACCGGCGGATTTCACCTCCCGGAAGGGCCAGCATCCAAATTTGCGAATACGGCTCTTTGGCCTCACGCGCCGTGATGATCAGACGCTTGCCGTCCGGCATCCAAAGAACGCGAAAAATAGCACGCCATCGGGGAATTTTCATCTCAGTTTCTCCGCCCGTGGAAACGTCGACCATCAAAAGTTTCGGAAAAAACTGCTGCTGTTGTCCGCTCGCGATTGTCAACTTGGAACCGTCGGGCGACCAGCCGGGAGCGCCGCCGCGATAATCCCACGGAGCGCCCCGCGCCGACAATTGCCTTTCACCGCTGCCATCTATATTCGAAAGAATCAGCAAGTGTGACGTGAGTTCGGCGTCGCGCCGAATAAATGCAAACTGTTTGCCGTCCGGCGAGACGCTGAAGTCGCTCCAAACATTGTCGGCTATTTTTTTCGGCGGGCCGCCGAACGCAGGTGCCTGATAAATCGCTCCCACATCGCTTTCCTCGCGATAAAACAGATAAAGGCCATCCGGCGAAAAGGCGAGCGAACGGTAGCCTTTTCGCGATGCCGGCAAGATCTGAAACGGGTTTCCGGCCCCAATTTGCTTTACCCAAACGCTCGCCTGCTCTTCTTCAAGCCTGACGTAAGCCAACAGCTTCCCATCTGGCGAAATTGTCGGGAAGACGACATCCCCGCTGTCGGTTACTTTCTGAAACCTCAATTGCTCAATCGGAGCTATCGTGGATTCGCTTTTAGCGTCCCCGCGAAACGCAACCTGGTAAATGCCATACCCGGCGGCTCCGAGAATTAAAAAGCTCAAACCGGTAAAAAGCCAGGGACGGATCGAACTTCGGCGTGAAGCCGGTATGGAGGATGATACGAGCGGAGCAAGAGTCTTTATGGAAGAAGGGTATTCATTATTCGAAGTAGGGACGTCCGAATTTTCTTCGAGAAGATCGGCGGACAGATCGTCATAATCAAAGGCCGCCTCCGAGCCACTGACATGGACGGCCGCGATTTCTTCGCCCAAGTTTGCTCTCTTAACTTGGCCGGCAAAACGATATCCGCGTCTGGGAACGGTTTCGATAAACTGCTTTCCCTCCTCATCGCGGCCAAGAGCATTGCGAAGCGTGTAAATATTTTGAGTCAAAACGCCGTCTTCAACAAAGGTGCCCGCCCAGACCAAATCGAAAATCTCCTGCTTGGAAACGATCTGTCCTTCACGTTGGAGCAGAAGTTTTAGAAGCTCCGCCGCCTTTGGCGAGAGTGAAATGACATCATTTCCGCGCCAAAGTGTCCCGGTCTCGGCGTCCAGCCGAAAACCTCCGAATTCGTACAAGTTGCTGACCCCGTTGCTCATAGATTCTTTGATAATTCTTTGACAACTTTTTGAGGGTAACTTTGAGGACTCATCATCACAAATTCTTTTAAGATTTGCGTCCTAACCAGCGAACACCGCAAAGCATTTTGCAATGTTCTCCCGGCCGATGAATTTCGTCATGGGAAATAAATTATAACGAAGGAGTAAAGGAAATGAAAGTAATTCTATTAACAATCGGGCTGGTTTTCACTTTTTCACTAGCTGCCTCGGCGCAAAATACGTCGGGCATAGACGAGCGAGAGAAAAACCAGAAACAACGCATCGTCAATGGTGTCAAAGCAGGCGAGCTCGGGTTCAAGGAAACAGCCAAGCTGCTCAAGCAGCAGGCCGAGATCCGCAAATTCGAACGCAAAGCCAAGGCGGACGGAACCGTTACGTTAGGCGAGCGCGTCAGGCTCCACCGCGAGCTGAACCAGGCAGGCCGCAATATCAACCGCAAAAAGAACAACTGATCGGTCAAGTTGGTCTTGTAGAAACTCCGCGTGGCGGTGCAGGGGCCGTCACGCGCGAGAAACAAGACGCGGATTGAAAGACCGTCCGTGCGGAACAAAGTTAAATGTCGATAACAAGAATAAAGATATAAGGAGAGAAGTATATGGCATATCCAGGAGCGTGGGGATTAGATTACGAGGATGTTCAAGGTTTGTGTTGGCTGCCTTACGAGGGCTGCGGAAAAAAAGATGGGCTGTATGAGTTTTCAAACGGCAGCCATTGGAAAGTAACCGATGTTATTGAGAAGGGTGGATTCCGAGCCGTCGTGGTCAAGGGCAAAGGAAAAACGATTCTATCATTCTCAGGAACTAACCTTACCTCGATCGAGGATTGGCTCAATAACTTCATGCAGGGTCTTGTCGGCATCTCGCCATACTATGCCCGCGCCTTGAGTGTGGCAAGGTCTCACCCCGCCGATGTTGTGGTAGGGCACTCACTTGGTGGTGGACTTGCCTCCTATTGCTCGATTTACCTCGGAAAAAGGGCCGTAACCATCAACCCGGCTCCGTTGAACATTAACGATATTAGCAAAATACCGATAATCATTAGGAACAACCTCGTCATTAACTATGCGGTTGTTGGTGAAGCTCTTTATTATCTGTGTAAATTGACCACTCCAATTTCTCCAGGTATTCCAATCTCTCCAACCAATCCTCCATTCCTTCCGGGAGTTCCATTGATGACGAGAGTTGGCCGGATAATCTGGGTAGGTTCGAACGGCTCAAATATGTTCAAGAAACATTTGCTCGAACATCTTGTCGGTTTTAGTGAGCCGGTGCATCTAGCTCCCGGCACAACCAATCCGTATCTGCCACCAAAAGGTGATTATCCGCCGGAACCCGAAAGACCCAACTATATCCCTCGAATCCACGTCGTGGAACAAGGCGACTGGCTTTCCAAACTAGCGATCAGATATTACGGCGACATGAACAAGTGGCCGGTTATCTATAACCACCCGAAGAACAAACAAACTATCGGGTCGAACCCTGATCTGATCAAACCCGGACAAAGATTGATTATTCCGTAATCCAGTTAAACGAGCAGCATAGGAGGAAAAATGAAACGAATTAAGTTTTTAGATATTTTTGCAATGCTCTTGATCTTTATTACGCTGGGCAGCATTGCGATTCACGCGCAAACTACCGAGTTTTCCTATCAGGGATTTATCACAGACAACAATGCACCGGCGAACGGGAATTACGATCTTGAGTTTCGGCTATTCGATGCGGCAACGGGTGGAACTTTGATCGGGACGCTGCAGCGTTCGAATGTTGCGGTCTCGGACGGCATTTTCGGCGTTGTTCTGGACTTCGGGGCGTTTCCGCCAACCAACCGCTTTCTGGAGATAGGAGTCAGACCGCCCGGCGGAGGTGTTATAACGACGCTCGCTCCACGGGTCAAGCTGTTGTCAACGCCTTACTCAACCCAAGCGAGAAACGCCGAAAATGCAGCAAATGCCGTCAACGCGCAAAATGCGCAAAACGCGGTGAATGCGCAAAACGCCGCGAATTCAACAAACGCGACGAACGCTCAAAATGCGCAAACGGCCCAGAATGCTTTGCAGCTTGGCGGCACGCCCGCAAATCAGTTCGTACTCGGCAATGATCCGCGGTTGAGCGATCCGCGAAACCCGCTTCCGGGAAATGCGAACTACATCCAAAATACTACAACGCCACAGGGCACTAGCAACTTCAACGTCAGCGGTAATGGAACGGCGGGCGGAACGCTCACGGGAAATGTAGTTAGTGCGATATCGCAATTCAACATCGGGAATGCGCGTGTGCTGGCAAGTCCCGGTTCGTTTAATTTCTATGCCGGGCCCGGCGCGGGAACCAGCAATACCACCGGAACCTTAAACTCTTTCTTCGGAGCGAATGCAGGCTTTTTTAACACGACTGGCGGCAGCAACACCTTTGTAGGCTTCGAGGCGGGACGACAGAATAACGCCGGTGCAAATAATTCCTACTTCGGCAGGGACGCGGGACGATTGAACAACACTGGGAACGACAACTCGTTCTTCGGCAACGACGCGGGCCAGACCAACACCACCGGCGGCAGCAATTCATTCTTCGGCAAAGGCGCGGGTGCGGACAATACAACCGCGACCGGAAATTCTTTCTTCGGTGCTCTAGCGGGCAATTCGAATACCACTGGGGCGAACAATGCTTTCTTTGGGTTTGAGGCAGGAAGCCTGAATACTGAGGCATTTAACAACTCCTTCTTTGGATTTAACGCAGGCAAACTAAACACGGGCGACCGCAATTCCTTTTTCGGCACTCGTGCCGGAGACTCTAGCACGACGGGCGACGACAACTCATTCTTTGGAATCGATGCTGGAGCCGCCAACACCACCGAGTCCGGCAACTCGTTTTTCGGTGCGCGTTCCGGAACGTCGAATACTACGGGCAGCGAAAATGCTTTTTTCGGCTTTGAAGCCGGACGGCTGAATTCCGACGGAAACGATAATTCATTTTTCGGGTACGAAGCCGGCGAGAGCAACGTTGGCGGCGGTCAAAACTCATATTTCGGCTATCAGGCTGGGAAGCTGGCGACCGCCGGCTCCAATTCTTTTTTTGGCTATTTATCCGGTGCCTCAGTCACTACAGGCCTCCAAAACACCTATCTTGGCTCGCGCACGGGCGTACAAACGACGACAGGTTCGAGTAACACGTTTGTAGGGACATTCACCGGTGAACGCACCACGAGCGGCAACGACAACGTGTTCCTCGGGCTTCTCGCGGGTAACTCCAACACGACGGGAGGTGAAAATACGTTGATCGGGACGTTAACCGACGTCGGGTCGCCGAACCTGGTAAATGCTACAGCTATTGGTGCAAACGCATTCGTCACGGCAAGCAATTCTCTGATCCTGGGGTCGATCAACGGCGTGAACGGCGGAAGCGATACATTCGTCGGCATTGGCACGACCGCACCGTTTGATCGCCTTCACGTCAACGGAATAATCAGGTTGGAAACTCTCGGAGCCGCCGGAGCCACAGCCCTTTGCCGCAACGCAGGTCACCAAATTTCAACCTGCTCATCCAGCCTCCGCTACAAAACCGGCATCGCTTTTTTTAATTCCGGGTTGAATATCGTCAATCGCCTCCGACCGATTACATTTAACTGGAAAGAAGGCGGAATGCTTGATCTTGGTTTGGGCGCGGAAGATGTCGCATCGGTCGAGCCTTTACTTGTAACTTACAACGGAAAAGGCGAGGTCGAAGGCGTTAAGTACGACCGCATCGGCGTTGTCCTGCTCAACGCCGTCCGCGAGCAACAAGCTCAGATCGAGACGCTGAAAGAAATGAACCTGTCGCTGCAAAACAAACTCGACAAACAAAAGGAAACCAACGGGCTAATGCAGTCTCAGCTCAATGCAATGAAAAAGTTGGTTTGCAATTCGAATCCCGGCGCGGATATCTGCATTACTAAGGAATAGCGGCATGAAACTTACAATCATTTTGATGGCTTTATCGTTTCTGCTGATACCAGTAATGGCATCGGCTCAATCCGGCGGCCAATTCGCTATTAAGAAATCCGTCATGGCCGGTGGCGGAGGCCGGTCTTCGGGCGGGACATTTACGGCTGACGGAACAATTGGTCAGCCGGTTGTGGGCGAAAGTAATGGCGGCTCCTTTCGTCTGAACAGCGGTTTTTGGGCAGGTGGACAGCCTGTCGCTGGAAACAACCGCACATTGTTCGACTACGATGCGGACGGCCGCTCCGATCTGTCTATGTTCAGGCCATCGGACAACACCTGGTATTTGCAGCGTGGAACCGCCGGGTATACGGCGATGGTATACGGCGTGGCTGGGGATGTGATCGTACCCGCTGATTACGATGGCGATGCTAAGACGGATGTCGCCGTTTACAGGCCCTCAGCCGGGATTTGGCATATTTTTAATTCGGCAAGCCAGACATTTATTACCGTTAGTTGGGGAGCGAGCGGCGATGTGCCACTTCCGGCCGATCACGATGGCGACGGGAAAGCCGATCTGGTCGTGTTCCGGCAATCGACGGGGACGTGGTATACGAGATTCAGCGCGAACAATTCGTTTTCGACAGTCGGATTCGGGGTTGTGGGCGGCAAGCCTGTTGTCGGCGATTTTGATGGCGACCGAAAGGCTGACATCGCTGTATGGAGACCTTCGGACGGTAACTGGTACATCTTAAAAACGGGCTTCGGGTTCTTCGTGCAAACCTGGGGAGCAGCGGGAGACATCGCGGTTTCCGCTGACTATGACGGAGATGGAATCACCGACGTCGCCATCTGGAGGCCATTGACCGGTGAGTGGCACCGAATACGCAGCAGCGCCGGATTCGATGTCGTAATATGGGGAGCAAACGGCGACAGGCCCGTTCCGGCCGACTAAGACGGAGACGGAAAGACCGATGTGGCAGTGTTCAGGCCATCCACCGCAACCTGGTACATTGTCGGGTCGGCGTCCGGACAACTGATCCAGACATTCGGTCAGAACGGCGATCTGCCTACGCAGGGCGCTTTTATTTACTCGTAGTGGCTTAAATTAGTGTTGCTGAGGAGTGTCTCCGTGTTCTTTGTGCAAAACTTTGTGGTCTTTGTGTAAAAAAAGAGTTTTATCACAAAGACCACAAAGCTAGGAACACAAAGATCACAAAGGGAAACAGCCTGTTTTTTTTGTCAGCACAGAATTGAGACACTACCTATACTAGAAAACTTTAACCGCGAAAGGCACAAACTAGAGTTCACTTTTTGTGCCTTTTTTACGTCTCTCATCTCATCTGCTACTAAAACCGGACAAATGATATTGGCTTCACCGCATTCCAAATTCGGGTCGTTCTCTATTCCCCATTCCACATTCCGCATTCGAAACGCTCCGCCTTATCTCGCACAGCGTCCAACATTTAAAGCTTTTACCACTTCGAGCGTCATCACGCCCTGATCGGCGATATTGATCTCAGCGAGACTTGATCCGCTGCAGGCCTGTGCCATCCTTGCGACACGATCCAAACCGCAGTAACCTTTCCTGAAAGGGAGAAAACTTTCGACGGATGATGCCGCCGCTCCCAAAGCGATTAAACGCATACCGAAAAATTCACCGCACCGGCGGGAAACGCGAGTGTTAACGGGCGTGTCTTTTCAAAGAACCCCGCTCCATTAAAAGCCCGCAGAATCTTCCGGCCACGAATCACTGTTTGATCTATAATGACCATAATGAAAACGTACTTGTTCTCCTTCACGATTCTACTAACGTTCGCCTCCGCGAATGCTCAAACTCTGGCGCCACCGCCGAGCTGCGAAATTCAGACTCTTGCCCTCGAGGCTGCGCTTGGTGATGCTGATGCCCAATACAATCTTGCGGTCGAATTTCACCAAGGCGAAAAGGTTCCGCTGGACCTCGCGAAAGCTGCTGCTCTCTGGAAGATGGCGGCAAAAGGAGGTGTGGTCAGCGCGTATAACAATCTTGGACACCTGACGTATTACGGCCGGGGAGTTAAGCTTGACTACGCCGAAGGCATCCGGCTCTGGCGGATCGCGGCAACTCAGGGACATTCCGAATCGCTGGTTCATCTCGCTTACGCATACGCTGACGGCAAATTCCTAAAGATAGACTACGTCGAAGCATATGCCTGGGCAGCCGCGGGAAAGCAAGCCGCTCTCCAGGACAAGGACTTGGACACGAGCAAGGTGATCTCCGAGATGGCGGACGAAATACTCGCCAAGATAGAGCCAAATCTCAGGTCATCCGCGCTCCCTCTTGCCAAACGCCGAGCCAATCTGTACGTTTTCCGTTACGTACGGAAATGAGGCGAGTGATGTAGCGATGACCGACCAGCTCCCCAATTTCCACACTTGATGTCGTGATCAACGGCAAAGGCCCGTTCACCGCGATTTCCCAATTGCGCGGCGGGTTGGGAGTAAACCTTTACACCGGAACCGACGGCTTCATGCACCTTGCCGTCAGGTTTGAACTGGATCCGCACACGACCAAAACCTATCGCCTAAAATCTCTAAGGCCGGGTGACCGGATCGAACTCACCTACGACGGTCCGAATGACGATGCAGGTTCGTCGATCGAAAAGATCGAAATGCTGGAACGCGACGAACCGCCGCCGCAGTTAGCCGAACGCGACCGCCTTGGCTTCGATGTTACCCACAAAGACGGGGAAACCAGTAGGCTCTCACATCCACCCAACGGACACATTGGCCTCTTTCTGATGAATGTCCCGCTCGATCACGCCCGCGTGGGTGTCGATGGGTCTAACGAAGACGAGCATTGGAACTGGCAGCTCGACGATCTATACGCAGTCGATTCACTCAAATTTGAAATAGTCGCAACTGACTGGTGCGACGAGTTCCCGAATGTGACCAAGATTGCACAACAATCCAAATAGGCCATTTTCCTATCTTGAGCCGCGGGTTACGGTCATTGTTTTTGCGAGGTTTAGTTCCAGCACACCGTCCGGTTCGATGGCGGCGTCGAGGAACATCATTGTTTTTTCGATCCTGAGGTCGAAATGAAGGCAGAACGAGGCGGCGTTTATTCGGCGGTAGGTGCCTTTAAGCACGGGCTTGACGGGAAATGCGTTGTGGGCATCCGGCCTTATGGGTTTTACACCGATTATTCCATATGTTTGATCGAACAGAAGTTCGACCGCCGCCGGGCGACCGATCGCTTCGAATGCAACGCGGTTCAGCATCAGCGAGCTTTTATGGTTGATCGTCACCCGCATCTTGTCGCGGAAAGAGTGGTTCGGCTTTCCATTGAATTTTGTCCAGTGTCTGATCATGGTTTCTCCTGCATTAGAC
>JANNGV010000379.1:0-9109 GCA_031404055.1 Chloracidobacterium sp. | reverse complement strand
GCAACCCCGGACGTCCGGATGAAGTCGTGGGCCGGTTGTCCGGCGCGAGTTCGGAGGACGTCGAACAGGCGGTGCGCACGATTTTCAGACCTTCTACGGGCGGGTCGATCTTCACCATTTCCTTCGTGAATTTTGAGGTGTCGATAGAATTGCTGAATTCGAGATACCACGCCTCGAACGGAGAGCAGTTCGGATTTTGCGCCCATCCGCAATATGCCCGCTTGTATTTCATCGGCCCGTAGGTCTGAAAACCAAAGCTCTGAGCGGCCGTGGTCGTCAGCGGTCCCTCGGCGGACGGAGTTCCCTTTTCGATCGTCACCGAGATGGCGGAAGCGGCGGGCAGGGCATTTTCCGGTAAGCCATCCGAATTAATTGCTCGAAATGCGAGCCACCGTCCCGGCTGAGCTTGTTTTGCGTAGTAGGAAATGCTGCCGTCGCTTTCAATTTCTTGTTGTGTGGCTATACGTATCGGCAGTTTTTTGCCGCCGCCTGTCACGGAAATAGTTTTTAACACGGCTTGCGGATTGATCGCTTGGTCGAAGGAAACGAATATCAATGCATCACGCCGGGTGACCTGTGCATTCGGCAGCATCTGTTCAACCCTTGGCGGAGGCGTTGTAAACGTCCACACAACGTCTTTCTGAAGCGACTGTCCTGTCGCTGATTTTGTTCCGGCGGGAACGCGGGCAGTGAACTTTGTCGCCATCGGGAAACGCTTTGTCGTGTCGAACATCAGCGTTTTTGTCCCGAGCCAACGCCAGCGGCCTTCGACCTGCGGCGTCAGTTCGACGGGCGCGTATTTGGCGGCCTCATCCTGCGACGTGACGGCGACCATCGGTTGAGAAAATGTGACACTGAGGTCGGGCGCAAGCGGAATCTCGCCTTCGGGTGAAAACCGGACAACTTCGAGAGATTGTTTTGCACTCTCAACGGTTGGTCGGTCGATCTGATCCGGCGCCGGAAACTTTACGGGTATTTGCTTACCGTTCTTCGGCGCGGGAAGCGTGCCGATGCGTTTGGCGAATTCGGTCTTGTCATCGGGGTCGGATTTTATCTGCGGCAAGCGCTTTAAGATGCCGTTCGAATCGGTCTCGGATATCGGCTGGGTCGACGCAAGCGGCTGTTTGACTCGATCTTCCGCTCCCTCGGCACCGTTGCTCAAACGGAATTTTAGGCCTGCCTGTAAATCCTTCATCTTATTTTCCCGTGCTTTCGCAAGGTTTTGGGCATTTGCCATCGGGATATAAGGGGCAAATATGCCCAGATAGACGGCGAATAACACCAAAACTGTAACGAACTTTCTCATGATTTTAATTTTCCTCACGCTGATTTTCTGTGCGAGTTTCTGATGGAGAGCGTGCAGCTGATACTTTACCCGATTGTCGCTTTTCAAACTACTTTGCCGTCCCCCTGGGAACCCGCATACGCTTTTTGAACGACCCAATGATTTCAATCTTGCATCAAATCGAAACCGGCAGACAGATTGCCCACGCGAAAGGTTTAGTTTGTTATTCCATAAAGGATTTTTCCTGTTATACTGATTTTCGGAAAATGCAACTTTGAATAAATCGTTATCGTAGAGGATTTGGCGGTAAGTTCTTTTGATAAAATTTTAGGAGCGGATAGATAAAATGGGATTGTGGGCAAGAATTGCGAGAGTGTTCAGAGCAAGCACCGGAGCAGCTTTGGATAAGATCGAGAATCCTGAATTGGTGCTGCAACAGACGATTCGCGACATGCGTGACCGTGTGCCGGAGTTGAACAATTCGGTGGCTCAGGTTATGGCGACAGAGCGGCTTCTCATTAAGAACAGCGAGAACCTTGAGAAACAGGTGGTCGATCTTGACTCCAAGATCAAAGCATCCGTGAAAATGGGCCGTGACGACATCGCTACGGCTTACATCGGCCAACTTCAACAGGCCCAACTTGATTTCGAACGGACCGGCGCACAGCTTGAGCATGCTTCGCTTGCCTCAAAACAGGCGTTGAAGGCCCGAGACAATTATGTGCTGAACATGAAAAAGCGCACCGCCGAGGCGATGCAGCTTATCAGTGCGGCAAAACAGGCGAAGCTCCAGGAACAGCTCGCCCAAACGATGGAGACGTTCAACATCGGAGACGATGCCTCGACCTTCAATGAAATGCGCGAGAAGATCGACCGCCGTGTTGCCGCGGCCGAAGCGAAACTTCAGCTTGGCTCAAGCACGGTCGATGCACAGATGCAGGACATCGAACGCGAGGCGATGGACATCCAGCTGCAAGACAAATTGCTCGAATACAAGCAGCAGATGGGCCTTCTCGGTTCCGGTTCACCGGCGGCGGCGGGTAAACAGATCGAGGCCGGTTCTGCTCCGAAAGAAGAGGATGTGCTCGAAGAAGTTTTGCTGAACGAAACTAACCAGCAAAGCAACTAGGTGGAGTATCTTGGCTTTACCGAAACTGACAAGTTCAGGATTAAGGCAGTCAGGCTAATCGGCGAAGATGAAATTGCGGAAGTGCAGGTTCTCTTGTGCGGGCATCCTCTGGACGGAGCGGTTATCCCGACATCGGGTAATATTCGTAAGCTGCGTTGGTCGGCTTCGGGACATGGCAAACGAGGCGGTGCAAGAATAATTTATTATTTCGCCTTATCCGACGACAGGATAATTCTCCTGGACATTTACGCCAAGAATAAAAAGGGCGATTTGTCGAGAGATGAGCTAAGAGATTTGAGAACTACCGTAGACGAATGGCTGAAACAAATACAAAAGCGGAGCGGACGGCAAAAGGATTGACCTTTGGTAAGGAGACGTTCATCAGGAAACCCGTTGTTGATAAAAATGCGGACGATGATGATGTATTTGCCGTTTGTCTCAAAACAGATGACGACGGGCTTCTTTTCCCAAAGAAAGTTTACAAAGTTAAACTCAGAGGAAGTCGAGTCCGTGTAATCGATGAAGAAGGCGAAGTAGCGATATATCCGATGGACTTTTTCCTTGTCTTGTCGCTCTCGCCAACCGCTCAAAATACTTTGGCTGAGGTGTTGGGATAAAAAGACGGCGAAACTTAGGCGGAAAATTCGACATCTAACTTTGATATGGCAGATTTGGCGAAATACCAACAGCAGATAACCAAATTTAATACGAGTTACGCTAAGGAAGCGGTAAAGGAACCTTTCAATTTCTGGGGCCTGGCCGGTTTCGCGGTTGCGGCTGCCTATACCGGAAGCGTAATTCCGCTGCTTATTGCCCTGATGTTCGAAGTTGCGTATATGCTAGTATTACCGAATTTGCCTTGGTACCGTCAGCTTGTTCAGACTCGTGAAAAAGATCGTCTCCGGGCTTTGAACAAATCGACGCGAGAGAAGCTGATAAAAACCTTTACGCCGCGTGAGCGCGAGGCGGTCGAGTATCTGCGTTGGCTGAAAGAGAAAATTCAGGACAATTATAAGAAGTTCACCGGAGCAGCCGCTTTGCCAAGCAATCTGATCACGCTTGAGCAGCGTTGGGAAGATTTTGTCGATCTGCTGGACGTTTATCGCCGCCGCAAACAGCATTTAAAATCGATTAATCGGCAGGCTGTACATAATCAGCTTTCGCAGGCCTTCAGGGCCTCAGAAACCGCCGGAGACGAAAAGACGAGACGGATTCAGCAGACGAATGTTGAGATACTAAAACGACGTGTCGCGTCTTTCGACGAGATCGAGCGAAGCGTAAAACTGGTTGAAGGGCAGCTTCAATCGATCGAAAACTTTTTCAGTTACCTGAACGACGAGATCGTGACGATGTCAACACCTGAAAAATTCTCACTGCTCGATTTCGAACAGCTTTCCGATTCCATCGCGATGACCAAGCAGATGCTGGATGCGACCGCGGATTCCGTCGGTGCTCTCGATTCCTACAACCGCGAAATGGGCAACTACGAGCTGCTTCCGGAAGGTAATCGTTAGGTGTGAGCAGATCGGTCCGTCCCAACCACAATTAAACAAAGGAAATTGTAGCTGGTCATGAAGTATCATAACCGGCTATCGCTATTTGTTATTGAGTAACCTTGAACGTTGAGTGCAAATTGGCAGATGAATCGCCGCCGACCCAAACGTCGAAATTTTCCGCCTCCTGAACCCAGCCTCTTGTGGCGGCGTTCCAGTAACGCAATTCATCCGGGCCAAGCTTAAAGCGAACAGTTTTCGTCTGACCCGGAGCGAGAGCAACTCGTTCAAAGCCTTTCAGCTCGCGGACGGGACGCGAAGCAGTGCCGGCCTGTTGATGGATGTAAAGCTGGGCGACCTCATCGCCAGCACGGCTGCCGGTGTTTTTAACATCGACCGTGACCTCAAGATCGCTGCCGACCTTCATTTCCGGCTTGTTGAGCCTGAGATT
Organism: Chloracidobacterium sp.; assembly: GCA_031404055.1. GTDB lineage: Bacteria > Acidobacteriota > Blastocatellia > Pyrinomonadales > Pyrinomonadaceae > OLB17. The sequence goes on along the minus strand of JANNGV010000379.1, from coordinate 4,751 downwards.
TGAATAGGCGAAGGTCGTATAGCTCAAACCATAGCCAAACGGATAAAGCGGAACGGCTTTCTCATTCCAGTACCTTTTCTCCTGCTCGCCCGCATTCTGCGTCAGGTTGTGAGAATAATAGATCGGAATTTGCCCGACGTGTTTCATCCAGGTGATTGGAAGCTTCCCGCCGGAATTTGCGTCGCCGAACAGTAAATTGGCGACGGCACTACCGCCTGCTGTGCCCGGATACCAAACCTCCAAGATCGACGGAATATTTTGAGCAGCCCATGAAATATCGAGCGGCCGTCCATTCATCAATACCAGCACGACAGGTTTTCCGGTTGCTTTCACGGCCTGCAATAGCTCTAGTTGGCGACCCGGCAGATCGAGCGTGGAACGCGATGCATTTTCGCCGCTCATATCCTGATTTTCACCTAACACCATCAAGGCAATGTCGGAGTCTTTCGCCAAATCGACGGCTTTCTTAAATTCATCTACTGCCTGCGTTTCAGTCCATGGAGCAGGATGTTTTTCTTTCAGCATCATATCGAACATGGACGGCGCATTGCGGATGATCTGGACACCTGGTGCAAATTCGACTTGCGTTCCCGCACCGAGCTTGGTTTTAAGCCCGGCAAGAATCGTCGTTGTCTCGTTTATGTCCATCGCAAACGTCCACGAGCCGAGAATGTTCTGCCGTGAATCGGCGAGCGTCCCGATGACTGCGATCTTTTTATATGCGGTTTTACTCAGAGGAAGCAGATTATTTTCATTTTTCAAAAGCACCGCCGACCGCTCGGCCGCAATTCTGGCGGCTTCGCGATGGGCCGGATTATCAAAGGTCGATTTTACCTTCGCTTCGTCAACATAAGGATTCTCGAATAGACCAAGTTTGATCTTGGTCTCAAGCAGTGGCCGCACCATGTCGTCTATCTGTTTCACGGAAACCTGCTTTTGCTTAACGGCATTGGCCAGATTCTTTAGATAAGTTTGTGCGTCGAGGCTCATCTCCAGGTTGATTCCGGCGTTCAAAGCTTTTATGGCGGCATCCTGCGGATCACGTGCAAAACCATGCGGGACAAGGCTGCGAACCGCGTCGGCATCACTGACAATAAAGCCGTCGAATTTCCAGTCTTTTCGCAAAACGTCCTGCATAAGCCAACGATTACCAGTCGCCGGAACGTCGTTCAGGTCCATGTAAGCGCTCATCACGCTGCCGACGCCAGCATCGACCGCCGCCTTAAAAGGAGGCAGGTAGACGTTCCACATTTGAGCATCGGAAATATTAGACGCATCGTAATCGCGCCCGCCCTCGGCCGCGCCATAGCCGGCAAAATGCTTGACGCAGGCCAGCAGACGTTCAGGGCTGCCGATACGATCACCCTGAAATCCGCGCACCTGGGCCGCGGCCATGGCCGAGCCGAGATACGGATCTTCGCCCGCACCCTCGACAATACGTCCCCAACGCGGATCGCGTGCAATATCGACCATCGGAGCAAATGTCCAGTTGATCCCGACGGCGCGAGCTTCGCGGGCGGCTATCGTTTGCCCTCCTTCGACAGTTTTCGGGTCCCACGAAGCAGCCATTGCGATCGGTACTGGAAATATTGTGTGAAAACCGTGGATGACGTCGAAGCCGAATATCAAAGGAATCTTTAGGCGGGATTCTGTAACGGCCACTTTTTGCAGCCGATTAATGAGGGCGGGATCGGTTACAAAAAGCAGCGACCCGATCTCTCCTTTTTTTATTCGATCATTGAATGATTCGACCGGCTGAAAAGGAAACAAAAAAAGCTGGTTCATCTGCCCGATCTTTTCATCGAGGGTCATCTGAGCCAGCAGAGCATCAGCCCGCTGCCGTGCCTGCCGGTCGGCGCCGGGCTTTACTACCGGTCGTCTGATTTGTTGAGCGCTAACCAATGGCGAACAAACCAGTGAAAAAAAAGTTGCCGCTGCCAGGAAAGAACGTGTTCCTGCACCCGCAAGCTCATTTATGTTTAATAAGATTTTATTCATCTCTCTTTTCCTCCAGTCGCCCTAGATATTACAGCGGACAGATGTAGCGAGAGATACTATAATCCCTAAACCATCTAATTCAAACTATTGCAAAAAATTAAGGCTCAAACCCTTCAATTCCGAGGGGTATATCTTTTCTCGTTGCGTCCGCATCGGCCTGCGTTTGCGGCTCCGCGGGTTCATTAATACGCGGGCCATCGAGATCACTGATCGACAGGGCAAGATTGTTTGCGTTTGAAGAATAGGCGAGGCCGATCTCTCGTTCGATTGTGCCGTTCCTGATCATCTTCTCAAGCTCGCCATCGAACGTCTGCATTCCTTCCATCTCGCCATCCTTCATTGCATCGACAATTGAACGGCCGTCTTTTTCACCTTTTTCGATATACTCACGCGTTCTGGAATTCGATACAAGGATCTCGATTGCCGGAACACGTCCGCCGCCGATCTTCGGCATCAGACGCTGTGAAATTATTCGGCGGAAAGATTGGGACAGACGTGTTCTGATAGCAGCCTCTTCTATCTTCGGGAACACGCCGATAATGCGGTCGATGGTTTTCGCGGCGTCGATCGTGTGAAGCGTTGAGAGCACAAGGTGCCCGGTTTCGGCCGCTTCCATCGCGACCTCAATCGTCTCACGGTCACGCATCTCGCCGACAAGAATGACCTTTGGAGCCTGCCGAAGCGCCGCCCGCAACGCCAATGCAAAATCCGGCGTATCCGAATGCAGCTCGCGTTGATGAATAGTGCCGAGCTTATGATCGTGTATAAATTCAATCGGGTCCTCGATCGTCACGACATGATAGCGCTTCGTCGCATTGATCAGATCGATGACGGCCGCCAGCGTTGTCGATTTGCCGGAACCGGTTGGGCCGGTTACCAGAACCAGGCCATTTTTCAACTGGGCCGAGGAAATTACGCCTTCCGGCAAATTCAAATCTTCCCAATTTGGCGGTGTGGTTGGGATCACACGCATGACGATGGCGTGCGTTCCACGCTGCATGAAGATGTTCACACGGAAGCGGCACAGCCCCGACACGCTGTATGAGATATCGGTCGATCCGCGCTTCTCCAGAACTTCGTTTCCCTGCTCGTTGCCGTGCAGCATCAGGTCGGCCATCGCCTTGATGTTCTGTGATGTTAGCCGCTCGAGGCCCGCGATCGGAACGCCTTGCAGATCGCCTGTGATCTCAACTTGGGGCGGCCTGCCGGGCGAGAAGATGAGGTCGCTGACATTACTGCCCGCCGCAAGCATCCGCGTCAGGACGTTGTGAAACGACTTAATATTCCTTGCAAAGGCCGAATCTGGGTTTGTTTCGCTGACCGCCGCCGCGGCTCCATGTGGCTGCGCGGACATCGGTAACCGTTCTGATGACAGTAATGTTTCGTTCATTTTATATTTGGCGTATTTTTGAGCTAGGGAGCGAACTGTAGAGTTACCAGCGAGGATCTTTGATGCGTTGCAACGAATTCAACACTAAAATTCAACACTAACAGGATACTATCGCGACAACCAAAATTGCAACAATTTCGGTCATAATTCATTTTGGGTAAAGCGCTAAAGCGGCGTTTGTCCGACGCAGCCGCGAACTAACCGCATAAATCACAAACATTCTCTTCGGCGGACTCAGCGTTTGAAGCGATTTTAAACTCGGAGGACGCTGAGGGCGACGCCGAGATCTCTGACGACGCCGGTGTTTCAAACTGACCCCATCAATTCCAATGCCTTGCCACAGAAATCCCAATCAATTAGAATTAATGATTTCAGATTTCCAGATACAAATATAGACGCTAATTACTAAAATTACTTAACAGGAATAGAGCAACCTTATGAAAAGAGTAGGAATTTTCGCGGGGCGTGAAGTTACATTCCCCGAATCAATTATCAACAGTATTAACGAAAAAGGCAATGGAAAAGTTGTAGCCGAAATGGTCACCTTCGGCGGCATCCGCCTCGACGAGGCGAAACGCTACGACGTTATCATCGACCGAATCTCGCACGAGGTCCCGTATTACCGTGCCACGCTAAAACGCATGGCGCTCGAAGGCACGTATATAATCAACAACCCGTTCTGGTGGTCGGCGGATGATAAATTTTTCAATTTTGCCCTCGCCGCCAAGCTTGGCGTTGCAATCCCGAAGACCGTTCTGCTTCCGCAGGAAAAGTATATGGACGGTATTTCGAACGAAAGCCTCCGCAATCTCGAATTCCCTCTCGACTGGCAGGGCATCGTCGACCACGTCGGCTTCCCCGCCTTCTTAAAACCGTTTGACGGCGGCGGCTGGAAGAACGTCTCGAAGATCTGGTCGCTCGAAGAGCTGTGGCACGTCTACAACCAGACTGGCACACTTTGCATGACGTTGCAGGAAGGCATCGAATACGACCAGTTCGTCCGCTGCTACTGCGTCGGCAAGGAAAAGGTCCTCATTATGCCTTACGACCCATCGCAGCCTTACCTTAGCGGTTCGCAATACGTAAATGTCGAAGGCTACCTCTCGCCCGAGCTTCACGCCCGTGTCGAAAAGGATGTCAAAACCATCTGCACGGCCCTTGGCTATGACCTCAACACCGTCGAATTCGCCATCAAGGACGGCATTCCGTACGCCATCGACTTCATGTTTAGAGATCAATTCATGGAAGGGTAAAGGGAATATCAAAATAGAACTATCTTCAATTAAATTCTTTTGAGCTATTATCCCTGTCCTGATAAGCTCTATTTTAACTCCCAAATCATTTGCAAAATCTTCTAAAAAAT
>JANNGV010000378.1:0-3379 GCA_031404055.1 Chloracidobacterium sp. | reverse complement strand
ACCGGGTTTGCAGGTGTTCCGATGCTTGTCGCACCAGTCACTACAAAATGAAAGATTTGGTTTGAAAGATCGTTAGCCGGATTGACTCCGCCTTCTGGTCTCTGATCACCGCCGCCGTTCTGCGGTGCTTCCTGTTCCTTACAGATCTCCATCGTGCCGGTCGTGCCGCCAAGTACTGCACTGTCGCCCATCGTTACCTTGCCCAATGACATCGCTTTGTCCGTTACCGTTGCTCCGGCTCCGATCTCGATGTTCCCTTTGGTCAATATGTTTGCTCTGAACGATGCACCGTTTCCGATGACTGCTTCTTCGGCTACGAAGAATACGTTGCCGCCCTGGGCTCCGTTCTCAAGCTTTATGCTCGATCCGCCTTTCGCGTTCAGGCTGCCTGCTACACGAAATACATAGACGCCCGCCGCGTTGCCCGCACTGTCAAGCGTCATCTCGCCCGCCAGTTCAGCCGAGTTCAGGCAGTATACGCCAGGGTTGAAGCTCTTGCCCGTCAAATCCGAGCTCTTCAGCTCCGTGCACGGAAGCTGTCTCATCGCGTCGATCGCGTTCGATAGCTCTTTTGTCGATTTGCGGCCCTCAGCACTCCGCAGTGCGTCGCCCTTCGTTCCTCTGACCGTCGAGCCGCCCTTGTCGTTTATTCCTCTTTCCGCGTACACCGTGTACTGCGATGCTGAGTGCAATGCTCCGACCGCAAAGTCGATCATTGCCTGTGTCGCCACTTCAGGCGCTTCAGCTTCGACGCCGGGTTTTGTGTCCGCTACCTGTGCCGATACTTCGGCTTCAGGCAAAAACGTGTATCCCACGGCAGCCGTTGCTACCAGGGCTGTGAGCACTAAGAAGTAAACTAACTTCCTGCTCACCCGATCAAATGTCTTGGGGACATTTCTCTTGATCTCGTCCATCTTCGAATCCTCCATTGTTTTTTTCGAGTCTTTGTGAATTAGTGGGAGCCACCAACGACCGAAAGCCGCTAATCTCCCAAACGACGTTTCTGCACGATAAATTCGCGCAAAAAACGTCAACATTGAAAACAAACTTCGTCTTCAGGTTTGGCAATTTTGAAGTAGCATATGGCAGGTCAGACAAAACAGTCTGTATGCTGCCATACAATCCGCGAAATAATGCTATCGCGAGTCTATTAATGAATTACGGCTCATCACACCGGAAGAGAATGCTAACTTTATAGCATGAAAGAACATATCAGTAAAGGGCAAAGTGTTCCAAAAAAAAAGGATGCCTCGAAAGGCATCCAATGAGTTATTTGAAAATGGTGATCCGAGCCGGACTCGAACCTGCGACCCAGTGGTTAAAAGCCGCTTCTGACAGAACTTGTGCTCGGACTCAAAGGGTGATTAGCCCCTATTTTGCTTGTTTTTTCGCTAGTATTCGGACTAAACTATTTATCGATTCCGAACTCAAATAGATAAATAAATAGATAAATGGCCGCGACGTCCGAAAATCCCAAAAAGAAGAAACGCAAGCGATATGGATCATACGCCTGGAAATCTCCTTCTGGCTATCTCTATGCCAGGGTGTTTGTCAAAAATGAGGACGGTTCCGTGAAGCCCATTTACCGCCGAGCCGATAACATAACACACGCGGAGCAAATTGGCGAGGAACTCAAACGTGAGTTTGAGAATAGAGGACAGGCATTTATAGATGGTCGAAAGATGGCTTTTGGTGAGCTTGCCGAATGGTACAAGAAAGAGTTTGTGATTTCGCCCGTCTATGTTAACGGTATAAAGATCGAAGGAATGAGGACGTGGGAGCATGAGCAAAACAAGATCGATCGAATTGTTACGGGAATTGGGAAGAAGGTTCTCATTTCGGAAATCGATGAATCGACATTTCGAACCTTTCGCAAGAAACGGATAAAAGACGGGGTCAGCATTACTACAATAAACCGGGACTTTGAATCAATTCGAGCCATGATGCGGAAAGCTTGGAAGAAGAAATGGTTAAAGGAACTTCCGGATTTTGAGGACTTTATCCAAAAAGGGCTGGAAAATCGAAGAACCGTCACTGTAACCTCAGATCAGGAAAAGGTAATCCTCGAGGAAGCGATGAAGGTGCGAATTGAGGCGCCGCGTCTATATGCCTTGATAATTTCATTAAGGGACTCGGGTGCTCGTCCGAATGAACTCTACCCTGTAAACGACAGCAAGACCGATTATTCGAAAGATACCTCGACCTTCTTCGAACCATTACGGTGGAGAGATCTTTTTAATGATGCCGGACAATTCAAAGATCTTACCCAGCTTGTTTCCTACAAGAACAAGCGGCGCGAGGTGAGGTATGCCGTAGTCACGGAGAGAATGAAAAGGGCCTTCGAGGAACTTTGGAAAGACCTACGCAAACGGAAATTAATATCGCAGAATGCGGCCGAACTAGATAATCTAATATTCCCTCACAGCACCTTTAAGAAGTCGTGGAACATCGTACGTGAAGCCGCAGGCTTACCCGGACTCAGGCTCCGAGATTTGCGTCGGGACTGGGTGACGAGACTGGGGCGTCTCGGGTACTCCGATAAGCTCGCTCAGCGGGGGGCCGGACATAAGAAGATGCAGACGAGCTTTGAATACACCGAATTTGACGAAACGGCGGCCTTACAGGCGAAAGCACTACTTGATGGCGATAACCAGTCGTTTGCTCAAATGAGGCTTTTAGAACCATCGAAGTAATCTCATAGCAAACTTCAAGGATGGCTTCGGCCCGGATGCCGTAGTCGATGCCTTTAATCAGCGACGTCCGAAAATTCATCGCAAAAACTCGACCGTTTGGCATTATAGTCGTCCACAGCGACCGCCGTCCTCCTAGCTCGTCCCCAGGGAAAGCGTCCATCCTGGCGGCGCTCGATCCCGACCCAACCGGGGCTATGTACTTTGTCGCCAATGGCGACGGCTCTCACACATTTTCCCGCACGTTGAGCCAGCACAACAGCGCGAGCGCCAAAATTAAACGAGAACTCCGCAAACGCTGATCTCTATCCTTTTTGCGCCAATTGATTGTGCCGGATCTGCACTATTTACCCCGGCTTAATGTCCAAGTAATTCCAGACTAATCCCCTCCATCCTACTTAGCGCCCGACGGGTAGTCGAGACACAACCCGTCTACGCTGTGCCAAGCGTGAGATCCACAACCGTACCAACCGCTCTGCCCTCTTCGTTGCTGGACCCAGCGGAGAGGTAACCAACAACCCCCGGGTCGCCTCGGCCCCAAGGAGGAGTACGCAATGAACTTTACTCGAAAGCTCTCGGCGATCACGTTGGGCCTGATCACGGCTCTCGGTGTTTCGTCGGTAGCAAATGCTCAGTGCAATCCGTTGTCGGAGACAAAAATCGGCGATGTCAATGCCGACAACGTCACC
>JANNGV010000377.1:0-1557 GCA_031404055.1 Chloracidobacterium sp. | reverse complement strand
GCTCCAATTCGGAACAGCAAGCGTCTCTTCGACCACCACAAACTGTCGCGGGCCAACGAAATAAGAGTACGACACAAAAACCGCGAGCAGGATCGAAAGTGTGCCTATCGCCAGTCCGATTCGCTTAAACCATTTTTTCATAATTTAAATTGCCATTAGCTTTAGCTAGTGGAGACGTATTCAATAGTTCATCGGGCTTTAGCCCAACGCAGGTTGTTGTGCTAAAGCAATAAGGATTTGCCTGTACTGACTATTCGGCTGAAGCCGGTTTCTCCTGAATTACAAACCACTAGCTCAAGCTAGTGGCAATTAAAAAAGAAATGACGCCGCAATCAGCCAGCATCAGGGAAATATTGTTTCCACCTTTCGTCGACAAGCCTTACGATATCTTCGCGGGCCTCGACTTCTTTGGGATACCAGGGCTTCATCCGGGCATCGATGACGATCGGGGCTTCGTAGCCGATGTGATTATTTTTTACGGTTACTTCTTTGGCGTAAATGTCGGTCGAGGGATTTATACGCGTCCACGTCGCCCAGAGAAACTTCTCGGCAGATCGGGCAAATTCGATGTCATCGTGCAGGACGACGACCTGCCAATCGTCAAAGTTGCCTGATTTCGCAATGCGGTCGGCAAGATCTTTGTCGTTCGCGTACGTATCGCCCTCGACAACAAGACAGCCGCCGCAAAACGGCTCCGCGATCTCTATCCCACTCGGCAATTCGCCGCGAAACTCGCGTGTCAACTCCCTTTTTGCGTCGCCGACTCCCATGAGGATCGCCTTGCTGCCATGATTTACCTTGCCGCTCGCGTAATCGAGCGTGTCAAAGGCTGTTTGGCTGAAGATGAACAGGTCACGCTGCCACTCGACGCGGGCGAGGATGTGTTCGAACAAAGATTTAAAATCACGCAGGTCCTGCGGTGTGTCGGTCAAAAGCAAAAACTTTGTCAGCGTCAATTGGCCTTCGCCCAGTATCCGGAAACCAGCGGACAAAGCCTCGCGTCCATAACGTTCACGCACGACGGCGGCGGCAAGCGAGTGAAAACCCGTCTCGCCATAACTCCAAAGATCCCGCACGGCCGGCATAACCAGCGGAAACAGCGGCGACAAAAGCTTCTGTAAATAATCACCGATGAAATAATCTTCCTGACGCGGCTTTCCGACCACGGTCGCCGGGTAAATGGCGTCCCTTCGATGATAGACGGCGTCGGCCTGAAAGACCGGATAATCATGCACAAGCGAATAATATCCGTAATGATCGCCGAACGGCCCTTCCGGTCGCCGGACGTGCGGGGCGACGGTTCCGCAGATCGCAAATTCAGCTTCGGCGATCAACCTGTGGCCGCCTTTTACCGGATTATCAGCCGTAGAGATCTTCGAACCGGCAAGCAAGGAAGCCAGCATTAGCTCCGGCACATCCTCCGGCAGCGGGGCAATCGCCGAAAGTATCAATGCGGGCGGCCCGCCAAGAAATATCGTCACCGGAAGCGGCTTGTTCTGCTGTTCGGCCTCGAAATAATGAAAGCCGCCGCCTTTGCCGATCTGCCAGTGCATCCCG
>JANNGV010000376.1:0-4481 GCA_031404055.1 Chloracidobacterium sp. | reverse complement strand
GAACACCGCCAAAATCATGGCCAACAATACCAAACTTCTCTGTCGATAGTTTTGCGTGGTAACTTCAGACTTTATGTTTATTCTAGCATTCGATAATTTCATCTTTTTGAAAGCCTCGACCGAATTCTCTCTAGAAGGGTTTGCTTTACTCCGTATAAGAAATCGTTCTATTCGCCGATTTTTCACAAATTAAATTGCGCGAACGCATCAAAGAGCGACCGCACTTTCAGCATCTTACGAAATTCTTCAACGCTCATTTTCTGCTTTGTCTGAAATTCGATCTGTATCTCGACCCGGAATTTATAAGTCTATCTTTTGTAAATCCGCACATAATCGACCATCATGGTTTGCGGAAAAACAGAAGTGTTATCAGGATTGCCACCCCAAGATCCGCCGACGGCAAGATTCAAAATAACAAAAAAGGGATGGTCGTAAACCCATTTTGAGCCTTGCGGCAGATCAACCGGAGTGATGGTTTTATAAAGTGTTCCGTCGACGAAAAACTTGATATTACTCGCGCTCCATTCGGTTGAATAGACGTGGAAATCATCGGCAAAAACCTGATTATTCGCCAGACTGAACGGAGCGCCGATTCCGCGTGCGCCTGAATATCCGGGACCATGGACCGTGCCGTGAACGATAGACGGTTCGCGCCCGATGTTTTCCATAACGTCAATTTCGCCGCAGTGCGGCCAGCCCACCTTATCAATGTTGTTTCCGAGCATCCAAAACGCGCCCCACAGGCCCTGACCGCGTGCGATTTTGATTCGCACTTCGAATTTGCCATATTTCTGTTCGAATTTTCCTTTCGTGATCAGCCGTGCCGACGTGTATTGACACGGACCGTACCAACAGCTCAAATTTAACGGAGGCGTTAATTTTACAGTCTTGATTACGAGCGAACCGTTGCCATCGTGATATGCGTTGTCGGTTGAATTCGTGTAATACTCCAATTCCTGATTTCCCCAACCGCCGCCGCCGATTTCCGCAGTCCATTTGGTCGCATCAACCGCCGAACCGCTTGCTCCGTTGAATTCGTCTTTAAATGAGAGTTTGCTGTAACGAGCTTGTGCCAGTGCCGCTGTTTCGCTTAAAAACACAACTAAAAACTAAAAACAAAGATGCCATCAAGCAGTTTGAGTATTTGCGGCGCATAGTTCTTACCCATTTAGCCTGTGAAAGACGTAATAAACTTCAAACAAACCGGAACTGGAACTTGCACCGTATTTGCAGTCGCCTGCAGTTTTCCTGTTTTTTCATCAATGCCAAAAACAACTATTGAATCCGAATCCTCATTAGCGACCAACAAAAACTTCCCTGTCGGGTCAATCGCAAAATTTCGCGGCTTTTTGCCCTGTGTTAATTTGTTTTCGATATATTCAAGTTGTCCGCTTTTAGCATCTACCTTAAACGAAACAATGCTGTTGTGACCGCGATTCGAACCGTAAACAAACCTTCCGTTTGGCGAAACGTGGATATCCGCGCAGCTATTATTTGCACTGGAAACACCTGTCGGCAGTGTTGGAACTGTTTGAATTTCCTTTAGTGTTCCGAGCTTTTCATCATAGATAAGCGAAGATATTGTTGAATCGAGTTCGTTTATCAAAAACGCAAGTTTTCCGTTCGGGTGAAAAGTGAAATGTCTTGGGCCTGCTCCGGATTTTGTTTGAAAATAAGGCTGTGTTGAGTTCGGTTGCAGTTTCCCTGTCTTATCGTCAAATTGATAGATCAACAATTTATCAATGCCCAAATCCGCGGAAAAAGCATAGCGGTTTTTGCGGTCAAGAGTAATCGAATGGGCATGGGCCGATTCTTGCCGGTCCCTATTCGGACCGGAACCCGAATGTTGCACTAAATCTATTGACACACCAAGTTTTCCATCCTTTTCAACCGGAAAAACAGAGACATTTCCGCCGAGGTAATTAGCAACAAGTGCGAATTTCGTATTTTTACTCGTTGTGATAAAACACGGAGCACCGCCCAAACTTGGTTGTATGTTCAATAACTGTAAATTACCCGTTTTCTTGTCAATCGCAAACGCGCTGACTGAACCGCTTTTCTTGCCTTCATATTCTTCGGTTTCGTTTACGGCATAAAGATATTTATTATCTTTCCTGATCGTCAAAAAAGAAGGTTCAACTACATTTTTTACCGTATGAAGTTTGCTCAATGCTCCTGTTTCCGAGTTAAATTTATAAATGTATATTCCTTCGCTTTTGCCTCGCGAAGTATATGTGCCGATATAAAGAAGCATCTCCTTAGAAGTTTCAACGGATCTTGCATTTGCGTTTGGGGCAATCACCAATCCTACCCAGCTTAAGCCGCCGATGCTTAAGAATTCCCGTCTTGTAAATTTATTTCTACGCATTGATAACTTTACTATCTTGTCGGATTTTGTTTTTCATTAACCGCCAACACCAGCCTTTTCATATTTGCCACTACCTGAAACTCCAAAGCGGCTTTCGGTTTTGCGATTTCATCGAGCATCCGAATTTTCGCGTCGCGCCAAGAGTTTGTTGCCCCGGACTTTTTTTCGAAATAAGAAAGCGTCTCCAACCCGATTTCGCCCAAATCTTGCAGATCGAAGGAAAGCTGTTTTGCTTCTGCGAGCGCGGGCGAATTTTCAGTCACCGGTTGAAGTGTTTTTCCGGCATCAAGCCACTTTATAAAAGTTTCCCGAAGCGTTTCCGAATTTTTCGAAAAGTTCTTATCCGCAAGCATTTCGCTAATCAGATTATTGAATTTTCGTGCTCCTTCCGCGTCTGGTCGGGCTGCGTCGATCAATCCTGTCAAAGGCGAAAGCATTGATTGCGGACGTTGCTTATAGCGGCGATATTCTTTTACTGGTTCGACTACAGAAACCAAAGTTTGAAGTGCGGAAATATCTTGATCATTGGCCAAACGCCGCAACATCATAGCTTGATTCTTACGATGCATCAGGCCGAATTCTTCGAGCTGTAAATCAATTACCGCAAGGCGTCGGTACATATCTTCAACATCATTGACTTCGCTCGACGACCAAAGTCTTTCAGCGATCGCCGCCGTGCGCGGCCAAATGCGCGAATCAATCGTTTCCGGTGAAACCCATTCGCTCCACATCGTCGCTTCACCACCTAGAATTCGTTTCTGTTCTTCCGAAGTTAATGCTGTGTCAGCCGGTAGCGGATCTACCGCGTAATGTTGCGACGCAGGAAACATAAGGTCGATGTAATAACCGTTTGACAGAACGCCGGCGTAACCTTGCTTCGCCGCGTCGGCCAATGCTTTCTGCCCGCGCCACGAATGAATAACAACGTTTTTTGGTAATTCAGGCTGAAAAATTTCATCCCAGCCCATCATAATTTTGCCATTCTTTTGTAAAAATTTGAGAAGGCGTTTGTTGAAATAAGTTTGCAGGGCGTGATTGTCCTTAATCGCGTTTTTCTTCATAAAAGCCTGGATCTGCGGATTCGCATTCCATTGCTTGCCTTCGTTTTCGTCCCCGCCGATGTGCATATAAGCGTCAGGAAAAAGCGCCGACATTTCGGCAAAAAAGATTGCCAAGAGTTTATAAGTTTTTTCGTTTGTGGGATCTAAAGTTGGATCAAAAATTCCAGGCTGGCGTTCAATTTTGTACGGTCCGGGAGCACTCCCGATTTCGGGATGGCTAACCAGCCACGCAGTTGCGTGTCCCGGCATATCGAATTCCGGCATTACGCGAATTCCCCTGTCTGCGGCAAATTTTATAATCTCGCGGATTTCATCCTGCGTGTAAAAGTCTCCGTCCGAACCCATTTTATGAAGTTCGGGAAACTTTTTACTTTCGACGCGAAACCCCTGATCTTCGGTAAGATGCCAGTGCAGAACATTCATCTTAACCGCCGCCATTGCGTCAATATTTCGTTTCAAAACCTCCATCGGCTGAAAGTGTCTGGCCGAATCGATCATCAAGCCTCGCCACTGAAAACGTGGCTTGTCGGAAATCGAAACGGCAGGGATATAAGAACCTTCGTTGTCGCCTTCGAGTAACTGCAGAAAAGTTTCCAACCCGCGCATCGCTCCAACAGTTGTTGACGCGGTGATTTTTGCCTGTTTATCGGAAATCTCTAAATTGTAGGACTCGTCGTCGCCGAGTTTAGGAATCGCATTGCCAGTCGACTGTGTTTCGATCAAAAGTTGAGCGTTTGCAGGGTCACTTGAAAACTCGCGCGAAAACTCGGTGACTGTTCGGCCTTCCATCCTTCGCATGATACGGGAAATATAAGATCTCAAACGCTCATCAGTTTGTCGGGTAACCGCAACCGCGAAAGTTTTCGTTACCCGCAACTTGCCGCTCTTCCATTGCACATTTGCCGGCAAAGGCATTAGATTGCGCCGAGCCGACTGTAATTCTTGTGCTAGAATCGCACCCGCTGACGATAAAATCAGAGTGAAGAACAAGAGACTTTTGATAAAAGATTTATGCACAATTAAATTTGTGTTTGGCATGAAGTTCCTAATCT
>JANNGV010000375.1:0-3078 GCA_031404055.1 Chloracidobacterium sp. | reverse complement strand
GAATTTGCGGCACGGCGATGGCGTCGCTTGCGGGGATGCTTCAATCTTGCGGGCACGAGGTTACCGGCTCAGATCAGATCAGAACGTCTACCCGCCGATGTCTACCCAGCTCGAAGCTCTCGGCATCAAGATCCTCAACGGCTACAAAGCTGAGAACGTTGATATCGGTGCCGACGTAACGGTTGTCGGCAACGCCATCTCGCGCGGTAATCCTGAGCTTGAAGAAGTGTTGAATCGCAAGCTGCTCTACCGCTCGCAGGCCGAGATCGTGCAGGAAGAATTTATTCGCGGCAAGCGTTCACTCGTCATAGCCGGCACGCATGGCAAGACTACGACGACGAGCATTGCCGCCTGGGTTTGCGAGGTCGGCGGCCTCGATCCGGGATTTCTCGTAGGCGGCATTGTGCAGAATTTCGGTGCCAGCTTTCGAGTGACAAAGGGCGATCATTTCGTCATCGAAGGCGATGAATACGACACGTCATATTTCGACAAAAAGCCGAAGTTCATGCACTACCTGCCCGAGATAGCGATTGTCAACAACATCGAATTCGACCATGCCGATATCTACGACGATCTGGATGATATCAAGTGGGAATTCTCACGCCTGATGAATCTGGTGCCGGGAAATGGTCGGTTGATCTGCGGTATCGATTCGCCCGTCGTGCGCGACGTGCTCGCCGAAATGGACGGGAAGATCTACACAAATATCGAAACGTTCGGCCTGCGCGATGACGCGAAATGGCAGGCCCGCTATATCGATTTTACCGGCGATACGACGCGGTTCACCGTTTTTAATGACGGGAAGGCGTATGGCGAATTTGAAACGTATCTGATCGGCGAGTTCAATGTGCGCAATTGTCTTGCCGTCATTATCGCCGCCGATGCCTGGGCAATTGCGAAGGAAAAGATTCAGGAAGCGTTTCACGCGTTCAAATCGGTCAAACGCCGGGTAGAGATCCGCGGTGTGATAGGCGGCGTGACCGTCATTGACGATTTCGCTCATCACCCGACGGCGGTCGAGGAAACACTCAAAGCCCTGCGGATGAAATACGAAGGGAAACGCCTCATCGCCGTTTTTGAACCACGTTCCTGGTCCTCGCGGCTTGCCATTTTTCAGGAGCCATACGGCAAGGCATTTTCATATGCCGATTACGTTATCATCGCCGGTGTTTACAACACCTCAAAGGCCAGCGAGCTCGGCAAAGTTCTCGACGTAGATGAGCTCGTAAAAGACATCGAACTCCAGGGCAAACCGGCCTATTCCTTCCCCGACCCCGACGCAATCATTACGCACCTCGCCCCCGAACTGAAGGATGGTGATATCGTCGCTATCATGTCCAACGGCGGCTTCGGCGGCATCCATGACAAGCTGCTCGACGTTCTGAGAAAGGCGAGCTAAGAAACTTCTGCTATGGGCTGGTTCACTACGAAATGTCCCGTTAATGACGAGACGAGAGAATGGATCAATGGCGCGTTTCAGTGGCTGATTGATGAGCTTGGTATCGATATACTTCAACAATCCGAAGTGATCTTGCCGACGGAAGAATATTTTCCCGACGCTTACGACGGATCGAGAGTAAGCGTTCGGAAAATGGTTGACCGCGTTTGCGGATACATGGATGTCGATCCGAATATGGTTGAGCTGCGATTCGTTGAGAGCGACGAAAGGTCGCGGCTGCATCCGCTTGCGGCGGATGGCTCGTTGGAACGGCACGAGCTTGGCAGCTATCAAATGCGCCGCGACGGCAAATATGCCATTAGCCTCAACATGGATCAGACGTCGAATCCGGAAATGTTGGTCGCTACCATCGCTCACGAACTCGGCCATGTCATCCTTCTCGGTGAAGGCCGTCTAGACCCGGATCATCCAGACCACGAGCCGATAACGGATCTCTTGACTGTGTTTTATGGTCTTGGAATTTTTAACGCCAACACGACAATTATTTTTGAGCAGTGGACGAATTCCCAATATCAAGGCTGGCAAGTCGGGGGCAGCGGATATTTGTCGGAAGAGATGTTCGGCTACGCCCTCGCATTATTTGCCGTTATCCGTGATGAACAGAAACCCGAATGGGCGCAACATCTAAACACCAATGTCCGTAGCTTTTTCAAATCCAGCTTGAAGTATATCCTGAGCACGGGATCGCCATTTGAGCAGGAACCACCACGGCCTTCAGAATTTAATGATTGATGATGTCGTGACCGGCTATTTTGTGACTGTTCCTCTTTTTCGGCGCTAAAAAATGGAAAACCACGGAACAAGATGAACAAGAAGGGACAAAAGGATTCGATCAGGACTGATAAAATAGGTTTATCCAATAACTCTACTAATTTGTCGTTCAGCCACCCACTGACGCAGTTTGTTCCGACAGGCGTTAGTCGATCTTTCCGTTAAAATTCGCAAGATCCAATACTATCTCGTCGATTAGTCCGGTTCTCTCACGCGTAAGGGCAACGCCATTTACGACGATTGAAATCACGAGCTGCTCGCCTCCGGCAGTTGTAACATAGCCTGAAAGAGCCGAGACCTGATCGATCGTTCCTGTTTTGCCTCGTATATTGCCTGCGGCGGCCGTGCCCTTGAAGCGGTTCGCGAGAGTGCCGTCGACACCGCCGATTGTCAGCGAATCTCGCCAGGCCTGTGAGAATTTACTCTGCTTCGACATGTAAACATACAACTGAACGACGGCAGCCGGCGTTATCAAATTGTGCCGCGAAAGGCCGCTGCCGTCGTATTGAATAATTCCGTCCGGGGCGACACCGATGCTTGTCAAAAAACTCTTTACCTGCGAAATCCCCAGGGCGGAGCTATCCTGTTGCGGAGGCGGAGCGGTAGTTCCGATCTCTGGCACATCCATCCGTTTTCGCTCCTCTTCGCCAAGCGTCCACAACAGCGTTTCGGTGTACATATTCTGGCTCGGCTTCATCGTCTTTGCGGCGATAAGGCTGAGAGGCGGCGATTCGATCTTTGCGATCTCGACCGATTCTAATGGCGGCATGGGAGATGATTTCTGGTATGTCCGATATTGTCCGGTAACCGTTACGCCTTTTAGCTCAAGCCGCTGCTTTAATAGAGCG
>JANNGV010000374.1:0-2991 GCA_031404055.1 Chloracidobacterium sp. | reverse complement strand
CATCCTTGAACTTTACGGTCGCGCCGCGGCCCGGTGGCACGGATTCAGCCTTCCCTACAGTTATTATCTTGCCCTGACGCTTAGGCTTGCGTTTGTTTTCGCGATGTTTGCCCATGTTTCGAATTGCCTCGTTCTGTTCCGCTCCGCCCTGAAACATGTGGAACGCGTGGAACAGGTGGAACACGCTGCGGCAATTTTACCGAAGCATTTCCGTGCATCCAGTTTTGCCGATTGCGGACACGAACCGCAACCTGCACACGTAAAATCTTATTGCTTGCTTTCTTGCCCGAACTCAATGAAAATAATAGTAAGGAGATTTTTGGGATGGATGAGAAGTCGGTAAAAGGGCGGATGCGGTGCCGCGAAATTATGACTAGCAGCGTCAAAACCGCGACCCGCGATATGACATTGCAGGACGTCGCAACGCTGATGCGCGATGGAGATATGGGGGCGGTGCCCGTCGTCGAGGACGGGAAACTGGTGGGTATTGTTACGGACCGCGATATTGTAGTTCGTTCGATAGCGGACGGCCGCGGAGCTTCGTCTACTGTGGCCGAAGCGATGACGAGCGAGATATTTTCCGTCAAGGCCGATGATTTTGTTTTTGAAGCTATCCGACTGATGGGCGATAAACAAGTCCGCCGTATACCGGTCGTCAACGACCAAGGCGAACTCGCCGGCATTATCGCGATGGCTGACATTGCACTTGAAATGGAAGACGAGAAAGAGATCGCGGAAACGCTTGAGGAAATATCGAGCGGAGCATCCTTCTGGAATCGATCCTAGTATAGTTCGGTTTGAATAACCTGCCTGGAAAATAAGGCGGCAAAAACGAAATGAAATCATTAGTATCTTTCGCACACGTTATGTTCTTAACGTGTCTTCTATTTTCAACTGCCGACGCTCAACCGGGTAAAGGAAAAGCTGCGCCAAGAGTTAAGAAAGCCCCAACGGCAGAAACATCGACGCCGCAACAAATAGCAGAAAGCGGCAGCTATGACGGTAAAATTTACCAGAATGATTTGATGGGGTTTTCCGTCCAAATTCCAGCAGCATGGGGATTGCTCGGAGATGACGTGAATAAGGCGGGGCTGGAACGCGGCCGTAAAATAGTGGTTGAAGGTGAATCTAAAATTAAAGAACAAGCCTTAAATAAGTCAGTTGCGAATACTCGCGTGCTCTTTCAAGCCGTTCCGGATCAGAGCGGATTAGTCGGAACCTCGGGTCTGTTTTCCGTCGGTATAGAAAAACTCCCGGTTGGAGCGTTAAGTGCCACCTGGTATTCCGATCAAAACAAAGCTCTTTTGTTAAAGAGTTTTCCTGATTCTAAATTGGAACGCGATACTTACACCTCAAAGATAGGCGGCTTAACATCTACAAATTTTGACGTGAGTGTCCCTGGCGGGCAAGGGCGGGTGAAGCAGACGTACACGATCGTGAAACGCCGCGGAGTAATGCTCTTTTTTATTACAACCGTCTACGACGATTCTTATGCCAGTTACCTTGCAGAGGTTTTGGAAACCGTGAAGTTCGATAAATAATGGCCAAATCAACCAACCGATATTTTCAATTTCTCGGTTCATCAAAGAACGCACAGTCGGGGCAGCTTTGGTATCCGGCTGCGGACGTTTACCAGACGGGCGACGGCTGGGTGGTGAAGGTCGAGCTGGCTGGCGTTTCAGTGGAGGATATCGTTATCGATGTTCAGGGAAACGTACTGTATATTGCCGGGGCCCGAAAAGACAAGTCGTGTGCCTATGGTGTTTCGTTCCAGCAAATGGAGATAACGTACAGCAACTTTGAAAAGACCTTGAAGTTCCCGGCATCGATCGAGGGTGTACAGCTTGACCATATGTTCGAAAACGGTTTGCTGATAATCCGTCTGAAGAAGGGAGAGAAATAATATGCCGGAAACTTTGGAAAGTAACACGGCCGTTCCGCGTCGAACAGACCCATATTACCCTTCAGGCACGATGAATGAGCCGGAAGTTATTTACCCCGAACAGCGAGAAGACGATATGGGCGAAACATCGATACACGCAAAGCTTGTCCACAGGTTGCTGCAAATGCTCCTGCATTTTTTTGAACAACGGGACGAGGTTTTTATTTCGCCGAATATGAACCTTTATTACGAGAAAGGCGATCCAAACAAATGGTATGCCCCCGACATTCTGATCGCTTTCGGCGTCCCTAATCATGAGCGTCCGAGTTATCATATCTGGAAGGAGAATGTCGCACCGCAGGTAATTTTTGAAGTTTCTTCGGAGCGAACGTGGAAAATCGACATCAGCGAGAAGTTAGAAATTTACGGCCAACTTGGTGTCGAGGAATATTACATTCTCGACCCTGAATTCAAATATCTTCCCGCCCCGATAATGGCTTTTCATCATCAAGGCGACAGGCTTTTGACAACGCCTGTCAGTGACGAACGCATCTTATCGCCGCGTTTGGGACTGGAGATAGTGCGAACTGAAAACAATTTTCGGCTGTTTGATCCAGGCAAAAATGAGTTTTTGCGAACTCTGGAGGAAGCGGAAAGTGAGCTGGAAAGATTGAGGTCCGAGATTGAACGGTTAAAGGCTGAAAAATAAAGGTTATGGCGGAAAAAGTTAAACAGGAACAGGAAGAGACGAAAACGCAGCCCTTGCCGGAAACATTCGACATCGCGGTATTGCCGCTGCAGAACACGACGCTTTTTCCCGAAACGGTCGTGCCGCTCGCGGTTGGGCGTGACCGCTCGAAAAAGGCGGTCGAATTCGCCCTATCAACCGAAGAAAAACTCATTGCCTGTATAACTACCAAAACCGAGAACGTGACCGGTGACGAAGCGAAGTACGAAGACCTTTATCAGGTTGGAACGATAGTAAGCATTAAACGCATGATGCGAAACGAGGGCATCATGCAGCTTGTCGTACAGGGGCTTGATCGCTTCAAGGTGTTGGAATGGACGCAGGACGACCCGTTTCTGAAGGCTAAATGCGAGATACTGCC
>JANNGV010000373.1:0-1511 GCA_031404055.1 Chloracidobacterium sp. | reverse complement strand
CCAGCTTTCCAAACTGCCAACGCTCAGCCTTTTCCTGACCACAAAGCTCATCTACCGCCCGGCCAATATTGCCGCCAAAGGGGCCGCTAAACATCTATTTTACAACGATTATCTCAATCACCTCGGCACCTTCGGCTGGCGCGAGCAGCACAACATCGTCTTCGATCATCTGGTTGCTCCGACTGCGTTTTACATCTCGAAAACAGAATTCGAAGCCTGGTGGACGGACATTGAGGCTCAAGACGTCGAGATCGTCTGGCACAATAGCAACAGCTGGTGCGGCTTCGGAAAAATTAGCCGCGGGTGAACGCGGACGAACGCGGATAGGACTTTTTTCTTGATATCTTATCCGCGACATCCGTGAAAATCCGCGGCAGAAATTTCCTATGAAATTCGATAAGGGCATCAACAAAAAGTACCGAAGATCGGTCGAAGACGCATACGACACGATTCTTGAAAAAGGCAACGATCTTCATCGTGCGATAGCGAAGCATATTCTGAAATCAAAGATGCTCGTCCGCGTAAGGCCCGTCATCGAGATAAACGCATCCGGCATTACTGGTTTGATCGATCCTGATGCGACGAACGAGAGGATCGAGGAAGAACGTTTTGGCATTCGCGAAGCTCTCGGCGAGGTCTATATTGCTATCGCCGAAGAGACGATCGATACCGGCGGGCAACGCGGCTGCGAAGGCACGTTCGTTCACGAAGGCCGACACGCTTACGATTTTGCGCGAACAATAGAGAGTTTTTCAAACGCCGATGTAAACCCGCTCAGCCTTTTTGACCCGACGCTTTATGAACTCGAATGGGAAGCCCACAAGATCTCCGGCGATTACATGCTCTGCGTCAACAAAGACGAATACATAGAAGAAGGCCTGAGGCTAATGATCCTCGGTCGCACGGAGCCGACCAAGCCTTGCTATGTCAGCGACGACGGCATCAACAAACGCCTCTGCGACAGCTACGGCCTGACGCCAAACGGCAATCAGGGTCCGTCGGCCAGCCAACTGCTCGGCCTACGCCAAAAATAAATCAGCCACGAATTGCACGAATAACACGAATTTTTGGTCTTGATCTTTATTAGCGTTATTTGTGTAATTCGTGGCAAACTGGTTCTTATGAGTTCCGCATTACCGAAGGAAATGGAGCAGCATACATACGGCATCATGGATGAGGCCGAAGGATCGCACTGGTGGTTCGTCGGCCGCCGAGCCATTCTGGAAAGTTTCCTGCGAACGATCTGCTCATCCCTCATCCCTCATCCCTCATCCCTCAAGATCCTGGATATCGGCTGCGGCACCGGAGCCAATCTCGAAATGCTCGCCCAGTTTGGGACGGCTGAGGGCGTAGATGTCTCCGACGACGCCCTCGAATTCTGCCGCCGCAAAGGTTTAAAGGTCCAAAAAGGCCTCGCCGAAACGCTTCCGTACGAGGATGGGTCATTCGATCTGACAACCGCTCTCGACGTTATCGAACATCTCGATGACGACATCGCCGGCCTCAAAGAA
>JANNGV010000372.1:0-2514 GCA_031404055.1 Chloracidobacterium sp. | reverse complement strand
CCGTACTTTTGTGTTCTAACCTAATCGGCGTTCACAAAGTCTCCTATGTAACTCTTCCTTTTTATGGCGAATATATCTATGGTGCCGGTGTCTTGTTCTTTCCGATCAGCTATTTGTTCGGCGACATTCTCACCGAGGTTTATGGCTATAAACGTTCGCGACGCGTAATCTGGGCCGGATTCGGAGCATTGATCTTTGCTTCATTGATGGCCTATGTCGTCACGAGTCTGCCGGTCGCAAACACAATGTCCGCCGAGCAACAGGCCGCCGTTAATGCTATCTTCGGGCAAACACCTCGCATCGTGCTGGCTTCACTGCTTGGCTTTTGGGCGGGAGAATTCGTAAATTCTTTCGTGATTGCGAAGATGAAACTGCTCACGACCGGCCGGTTCCTCTGGATACGAACCATTAGTTCTACAGTCCTCGGCGAGATTGCCGATTCAGTGATATTTTACCCGGTCGCCTTCTTCGGCATTTGGTCGAATGAACAGCTCATCAGCGTTATGATCGGCAACTACTTCATAAAAGTGTTGTGGGAAGTGTTTGCAACGCCTTTTACATACTTCATCGTAGGCTGGCTAAAGAAGGCGGAACATGAAGATTATTACGATAAGAACACGGACTTTAACCCGTTTAGTCTGGAAACTTAGGTAGGAATGTCGTTTATGCGGTTTGTCCAATCAGCGGAATCGTCCACGGCCCAGATAAGGTAAATCTCGTCAATAGCGGTGCGGATGGAAACGTTCTGT
This sequence comes from Chloracidobacterium sp., assembly GCA_031404055.1. Classification (GTDB taxonomy): domain Bacteria; phylum Acidobacteriota; class Blastocatellia; order Pyrinomonadales; family Pyrinomonadaceae; genus OLB17. The sequence goes on along the minus strand of JANNGV010000372.1, from coordinate 1,765 downwards.
GCGACCACTATGACGCCGGCCGAATCACGAGTTTGAATGAAGCTGGCAAAATGATGAGGCATCGTTCGCCGGTCGTGAGTGAGTAGCACACGACCTTGTTCCGCGGCTATTGAAAGGACTTTCGGATCGGGGACGCCGCGAAGCCCGGCGTCGTCCGAAGACTGAATATCTATCCGCGGATCTAAGAGCAAAAGACCGTCTACAATCGCGTTTCTGAAATCGGAGTCACACAGAAATTTTAGCTTCATCGGGCGAGGGCTTTTTTGGCTTCCTGAAGACGCCTGTACAGATCCGGATTTGTTTTCCTGAACTCTTTGCGCCGCTCGACGGCTTCCTTTTCGAACTTGATCTCGGATTCCTGCAAATACTTATCTACCTTCTTCTGGTTGTGCAGGTAATAAGCTATCGCCCCATATACTTCTTCCAGCTTCAGGACCGAGAAATTATAACGGATCGATTCGGGCGAGGCTCCGTCACGGAATGAATACACTATCGAATCCAGGGAAACGCGCGTCCCCGCAACATAGTATCCACCGCCCCGCTTTTCGACATATTCCTTTTTCATCAGCCAGATCTTAACACACTGTTCCCCCAAGTTGTTATACTTATTGCCGCCGAATGACTCTTTCACTAACCACGCAAATCGTCGATCTTGACAAACACGCGATTGCCGGGCTTTCGAAGCCGATGGCGCGCAAACTCGCCGCCGCTGTCGCGATTAACGCCGCAAAAAGCGATGTAAATGAAGCCAACGTGGGCGACTTGCTGAACTATTTACCGACCCGCTACGAGGACCGCTCGAATTTTATTGGCATCGATAAACTTTACGACGGCCTCGAAGCATCGGTTGAGATCTACACGCGTGTAGCGGGCGGCTTTCGTGTCGGAAAAAACCGCGGGCCAAAGCAGCCGCAGCTTTATATCTACGAGATCAGCGGCAGCGACCGCGAGCGGACACGAAAGCCTGTTGTCGTGTTCTGGTTCATTTCAGGGAAGGCGTCGCAGTCGATCATCAGTTACTACAATCAGCGGTTTAAACGCGGGTCGCGGTTCGTCGCTTTCGGCAGATGGGAATGGGACGGCCGTCGCAACACATTCGCACTCAAACTCAACAAACCGGACGAGCTCGAAATGCTCCCGCCGGTCGATGAATCGGAACCGCTTACCTTTTCCGAGGCAGGCCCGACGAGCGAAAAGATCTCCGACGAAACCGACTCCGATCTTCTCGAAGACGTCGATCATCCGGAATTCGCAATGGTTCACACCGGCCGCTGCGTTCCGGTCTATCGCAAACTTGGCCCGTTTCAAACAAAGCGTCTGCGGGAAATAATTTTTGCGGTTTTAAGAGATCTCGACCGCTCGTCCATCGCTGAGAATCTCCCCAATGATCTGATAAAGCGTCAAAAACTGATCCGACGGCACCAGGCGATCCAGGAAATTCATTTTCCGCCGGAAAAAGCAGCGGTGTCGGACTACGAAAGATTTCAAAGCCCTGCTCAGCTCAGACTCATTTTCGACGAATTTTTCTGGCTCTCATTTGCTTTGCAACTTACGCGCGGCGAGCGGAAAAAAGAATCGAAAGGCTCGATCATAGAGATTTCTTCAAACATAACCAAGCGGATCGAATCGCTGCTGCCCTTCAAACTTACGGGTGCCCAGGAGCGTGTAGTGCAGCGAATTTTTGCCGACATGACGTCCGGTGAGCCAATGAACCGACTGGTTCAGGGGTGACGTTGGCAGCGGTAAAACCATCATCGCTTTTTTG
>JANNGV010000371.1:0-2421 GCA_031404055.1 Chloracidobacterium sp. | reverse complement strand
GCGTAGAAAACCGCCATGATCAAACCGATAAGAAGCTGGCCGCGAACATAAGATTCGAGAATGCGCCCCGATTCGTCGAACAAACGCGTGAAGGGTTCGCGAAAACGCGGCGGAATTAGATCTTCAAGAGAGTCGCGCCATTTTTGGAAATCGATCAGAATATAGAACACGAAAAACGGCACGAGCAGCATATCGAGCGATGAAACGAGCGTGGTCAAAATCACAGAACCGCCGTCGGTTTTGATCTCAGAACCATCCGCCGTGGTAGCCGTTGTCGAAGCAGCATTATTGATAACCGACACGGGGTCGCTCAGGAATTTTTCGATCCGGTCGCCAGCTACACGTTCGAGGGCGGGTGAATAACGCTTGAGGATGGCCCGCTGCCGAACGGCGTTCTCCGGCGTAAAACTTTCCGCGATCTTGGAACCGGCCTTTGAGCTTTCCGCCCATAATTCGGGAACGACGTAAGCAAAAAAAGCCGTCCCGACAAGCGTAACCAGAAGGATGGTGACGATAGAAGACATCGTTCTGGAAAGGCCGCGTTTTTCACACTGCAATACTATCGGATTTAGCAGGTAAGCCAACGCGAACGAAGCGAGAACCGGAACAATCGCAACGCTTCCGATCACATAGAGAAAATAGAGAACGAGCGTCGAAACAACAACGGTCGGCACCCATCGCAGCCACCAAAATGGCGATCGTTCTTCCGAAGGCGTAGAGTTAGTCAAGGTGGTTTTCATCGGGAATCAAGGCAATAAGAAATTCACCACAGAGGCACAGAGAACACCGGAAAAGAATTTCAAAGGTCATTTCCTCCAATCAAATTTTTTCTAAAAAAGTCTTCGCGCTCTCTGTGTCTTTGTGGTGAATTTTCCTAACAAAGTGCAAATCCTGCGTCGAGTGCCCTAATCAACTCATCAACATTATCCTTCGTCGAATTGAGCATCATTCCCGTGCGGATCACATTGCCGTAAAGGCCGCCTTTGCCGATGAGGACGCCCTGGCGTTTAGTCTCTTCAAAAACTCTCAGCAGGGCTTCGGGTGCGGGTTCCTTTGTCTGGCGGTCTTTGACCAGCTCGATTCCCTGCATGAGACCCATGCCGCGGACGTCGCCGATGACTAGGTATTTGTCTTTTAGTTCGATCAGCTTGGCACGCAGATAATCGCCAACCGCTCGGGCATTTGTACGCAGGTCATCGTCTTCGATCATCTTGATAACGGCGAGAGCGGCGGCGGTTGAGACGGGGTTGCCGCCGAATGTCGCGAAGGTAAGGCCGGGAAATGCGTCGGCGACTTCGGGTGTTGCTATCGTCCAGCCGATCGGTATGCCGTTTGCCATTCCCTTTGCGGACGTGATGATGTCGGGTTCGACGCCCCATTGCTCGATACCGAACCATTTGTCGCCCGTCCTTCCCCAGCCAGTCTGCACCTCGTCGGCGATGCACAGGCCGCCGTGCTCGCGGGCGATGCCATATGCGATCTCGAAATATTCGGGTGGCGGCACAATAAACCCGCCGACGCCAAGGATCGGCTCGGCCATAAACGCCGCGATCTCGCCCGTTGTACTCGTCTGAATTACATCTTTAATATCCTGCGCGCATGCGACGCCGCACGACGGATATTCCAGCTTAAACGGACAGCGATAACAGTAAGGCGCCGCCGCATGTACCACACCGGCGACCTGTGCCGGCAGCGGCCGCCAATTCGAATGACCAACCGCTGACAGCGCCGTCGCGCTTCGTCCGCTGTAGCTATGCCGAAGAACGACAATTTCGTGCCGCCCGGTGGCCAATTTTGCGGCCATCACAGCCGTGTCGTCCGCCTCGGTTCCGCTGCTTGAAAAGAACGATTTTTTCAATCGTCCGGGAGTGATCTCAGCTAACTTCTCGGCTAAATTCGATTGATTCGGATTCGAATACAATGCCGATGTGTGCTGGATTGTTTGATTCTGGGCCAAAACTGCCTCGTTTATCTTGGGATTCGCATGCCCGACGCTGACCGTCAGCACGCCGCCGAAAGCGTCAAGATATTTATTCCCTTGGTCGTCCCATACATATTCACCCTCGCCCCGAACAAGAGCGACCGGCTCCTGATAATAAGTGGCGACGGCCGGGAAAAGAAACTCTTTATGTTTACGAACGGATTCGGATACCGTTGATTTTTGTTCTTGTGGATTCATAAGATTAGTTTGCCCGCGAAATGCACTAGAAGATCGCGAAAGAGTAAATCATTCTACTCCACTTTATCGTTATTTCGCGTCTTTCGCGGGCAATAATTCGTTTAAGCTAATCTGTTTGATTCGCCGCATCTATTGTAGGATTAGAGTTTTTATATGAAACGCAAATTAGGAATAGCTGTAGTCGGTCTCGGCGGAGCCGTCGGGACGACGATGTTCGCCGGTATCGAACTGATCAAAAAAGG
>JANNGV010000370.1:0-9014 GCA_031404055.1 Chloracidobacterium sp. | reverse complement strand
GGCGGCACAGGGCTGAGCGCGGTTGTTCCGGCTTGGGCATCCGAGGGCGGAAACGCAAAGCTTATGGAGCGGCTTAAAGATCCCGCGATTCGTACCCGACTAACGAATGAGATAAAGACCAGCTCGCCCGGCTGGTGGAATATCGTTGAAGCCGCAGGCGGCTGGGAACAGATCGTCCTTGTTTTCGCGGGGAATAAGGACAATGATCGTTCCTGGGCAAAAATCTTGCTCAAATCGCAAAGGAATGGAATAAGGATCCGGCTGACGCCGCTTTCGACCTTTTGCTACAGGGCAGCGGCAGGGTTTCGGCTCTCTACTATATGATGACCGAATCCGACATCGAGACCGCAATCAAATATCCTTGGATCAGCTTTGGCAGCGATGCATCTGCTTCGGCCACGCTTGCCGACCCCAACACGGCCGGTATGGGACACCCTCGCGGTTATGGCAACTTCCCCCGCGTAATTGCAAAATATGTGCGCGATAAAAAGGTTCTAACGCTTTCCGAAGCGATCAGAAAAATGACATCGTGGCCCGCCACGCGAATGCGCCTGGCCTCGCGCGGCCTGATCAAAGAGGGCTGCTGGGCTGATGTCGTCATTTTCGATTACGACAAAATCCAGGACAACGCCACTTATGACTATCCGTTTAGGACGCCGACCGGGATCGATTACGTGTTGGTCAATGGACAGGTGGTAATCGAAAAAGGAAAGCATACGGGCGCAAAACCCGGAAAGGTTATGTACGGCCCCGGTCGTACGCATTAAAGATCAATATTTATGTCCACCAGACGCACCCGCCGCGAATTCTGGCCGGTTGCCGCCCAGGAGACGGGCGTCGACGGCACCGGCAAATTCTTCGTCAGTTGGACAAGTTAGATAACGACATCTCTTTACACTTATGGCGCAAGACGAAGATTCACATCCCACTACCGACTTGAGCCGAACGCTCGGGCTTCGGGATATTGTGCTGCTGACAGTGGGTTCGGTGATCGGCTCGGGAATCTTTCTCGTGCCCGGCGCGGTGCTTCGCCAGGTCGAAGGCTACGTTCTCGCGGCTTTGCTCGTGTGGCTGGTGGGGGGAATTCTTTCGCTGCTCGGCGCTCTGACATACGGGGAGTTGGGGGCAATGAAGCCGGCAGCGGGCGGCCTTTACGTCTATATCCGCGACTGCTTCGGACGGTTTCCGGCGTTCCTGTTTGGGTGGACGCTTTTCTTCGTGATCAGCAGCGGTTCAATTGCGACGCTCGCAGTAGCCTTCAGTGCGTATCTCGGCGAGATCGTTCCGATGTCGCCCGTGTTGGCAAAAATGACCGCCGTTCTGATGATCGCGGTCGTGACGGTCGTCAATGTTATCGGCACACGAAAGAGCGCGAATCTGCAAAATTGGACGACCGCGATCAAAGTCGCCGGGATCTTGGTGATGAGCGGGGCTTTGCTCTGGCTCGGGAGCGGGTTTAGCGGCTCAGGTTCAGTATTGTGGCCGGCGCAGTTCAATTCCTCGATGGCCTCCGGTTTTGGACTGGCGATGATTGCCGTTCTGTGGGCCTATGAAGGCTGGCAGTTTGTCTCATATAGCGCCGGGGAGATTCAGAATCCGCAACGCAACTTCCCGGTCGGTATGTTGTCCGGCACGGCTGCTCTTATCGCCATCTACCTGTTTACGAACATCGGCTATCTGGCGGCTCTCGGCCCCTCCGGCGTGGCGGAATCGGACCGTCTCGCCGCGACAGCCGTAGCAACGGTTGTCAGCCCGGCGGCCGCTAAGCTGGTCGCGATCATGATCCTGATCTCGATCTTCAGCGCGGCAAATTCAATTTTACTGACATCGCCGCGCGTTTATTTCGCGATGGCGGCTGACGGACTTTTCTTCCGCCACCTGGCGGACGTGCATCCGCGGTTCAAAACCCCGGCTTTTGCGATCATCGCCGGGGCGGTTTGGTCGGCCGTACTCGCGCTGACGGGAACGTTCGAGCAGTTGCTGACCTATGTCGTCTTTATCGGCTGGATATTTTACGCGCTCGCGGCTGCCAGCGTTTTTGGTTACAGAAAGCGGATGCCCGAGGCCGTTCGCCCATACCGCGTGCCTTTTTATCCGTTTACACCTTTGCTGTTTATCGCCGCCGCCGCCGCACTGGTCGTAAACACAGTCGTGACCCAGCCCTTGCTAGCCGCGATAGGGTCCGGCATTGTACTTACGGGAGTTCCCGCCTATTTTATCTGGCGCGGGAAGCGGTCAGATAGCTAGAATTGTGTGAGACATTCGATAATTTAGTATTTCTGGGGCATGCGCGACGGGAACAAATTCAGCCGTTGCGGACGAAACATCGCTATGAGAATAAAATTCGGTTTGATTTTTTTAATGCTTTTGATGCTCGGCGGCACGGCGGGGGTCGAGGCGCAGGTAAAAAAAGTGAAAATATATATTTCCGCGGACATGGAGGGTGTCGTCGGTGCCGTCTCGGGTGAGCAGTTGAGTCCGACGGGCTTCGAATATCAACGCTTCCGGGAGTTTATGACACAAGAGGTCAATGCGGCTATCGAAGCGGCATTCGAGGCAGGCGCGACCGATATAACGGTGAGCGATTCGCACGGCAATGCTCAGAATTTGCTGATCGAAAAGCTGCCGAAAAATGTTTTGCTGGTCCGAGGCTTTCCGCGACCGCTGGTGATGATGCAGGGAATCGACCAGACCTTTGACGGCGTGATCTTTCTAGGATATCACTCCGGAACGACCAATCCGAACGGCGTAAGGGCACATACTTTTTCCAGCGCGAGATTGACCGACGTGAGACTGAATAATGTCTCGATGTCCGAGGGCAGCTTTAATGCGGCGATCGCCGGGCATTTTAATGTGCCCGTAATAATGGTTTCGGGTGACGACGCGGCTGTAACGGAAGTCAGCTCTATCGTCGGCAACGTTGAAGGAGCGGTCGTGAAATGGAATTACGGATTCCACTCGGCAAGGACGATTATGCCCGAAGCAGCTTACGAACTGATCCGAGAAAAAGTAAAAAAAGCGGTTGGCCGGATCAAAGACTTCAAACCTTACAAACCCAAGACACCGATTCAATTGGATGTGCGTTTCAAAAATTACCGCCCGTCGGAGTTATTGAGTTATCTATCGATAGTCGAAAGGACGGACGCTCATAGCATCAGATTCATGGGTAAAGACATGATCGAAACTTCGAAGTTTATGGAATTTATCATGACCTACGAACCGGGTTTAGAACCTTAATGGCCCCAAATATTATGGAAGTATCAACCAAACTACGCTCACTTTTATTTCTCGCTGGATCGGTCTTGTTTTGTATCATTCCCTGCTTCGCGGAAGACGAAACCCCGACTAAGGCAGAGGCCTCCCTCAAAACCGAACCGCAGAGACTAGCGAGGCCGAATTCGTCCACCTTGCCATCTGTTTTTGCTATCCAAACACAAGGGCTGGAGGGCATCTGGCAAGGCACGCTCGACGCCGGTGGAGCAAAACTGCGACTCATTTTCAAAATTGTGAAATCGCCGAACGATACCTTCACAGCGACAGTGGACATTCCCGATCAAGGGGCAACAAATGTACCTGTCGACGCCGTTGCGCACAAGGACGCGTCCGTCCGCTTCGAACTCAAAGCCCTGGGGGCGGTGTTTGACGGGATAATTAACAAGGAAGGGACCACAATCACCGGTACCTGGAGTCAAGCAGGGATGTCAATACCCCTTACGCTCAGTCGAGGTGAAAAGGCTCCTGAGGCCTCGAACCGCCCCCAGGAGCCGAAAGGACCGTATCCATATGATGAAGAGGAGGTCTCGTATGAGAATAAGAGGGATGGCGTGCGGCTTGCCGGCACACTCACTTTGCCGCGCACAAAAGGCCCTCATCCGGCCGTGCTGTTCATCACCGGCTCCGGCAAGCAGGATCGTAATGAAGCGATGCTGGGCCACAAACCTTTCCTCTTATGGGCGGACTATCTGACCCGCCGAGGCATCGCTGTTTTGCGTGTAGATGACAGAGGTGTCGGCGGCTCGACAGGAGACGGAAGCTTCGAGAAGGTTACAAGTGAGAATTTCGTGGAGGACGTCCTAACAGGCGTTGCGTTTCTCAAGACCAGGAAGGAAATCAATTCAAAGAAGATCGGCCTGATCGGTCATAGCGAAGGCGGTATAGTCGCGCCGCTGGCCGCGGCCAAATCTAAAACCGTTGCTTTCATCGTCATGCTGGCTGGACCCGGATTAACTGCTGAAGAGGGATTTACCAATCAGGTTGCCGCAACTGCTAAAGCCAGCGGAACGAGCGCTGAAGCGGTTGCCTGGAGCACCAGATTGGTGCGGCAGATGTTCTCTACTTTGAAAGAGGAGAAGGACGATGCCGCCGCAGAGAAAAAGATACGTGAAGTAAGGGCGAAGATGTTGGGCGAGATGTCGGAAGAGCAGAGAAAGAAGCACGGCATAGCCGAGAACGCCATGGAGGGCGTCATCAAGCTCATGCTCACGCCGTGGTTTCGCTATTACATGGCATACGACCCGCGAGCGACGCTAAGGAAGGTTCGTGTTCCCGTACTGGCCGTTACCGGAGAGCGGGACCTGCAAGTGGTACCGGCGGGAGAGAACCTGGCCGCCATAAAAGAAGCGCTAAAGGCCGGCGGGAACAAAGACTATACCGTAATGGAACTTCCGAAGCTCAATCATCTTTTTCAAACCAGCGAAACTGGTTCTCCGACCGAATATGGAAGAATTGAGGAAACGATCTCACCTGCAGTATTAAAGCTAGTTGGGGACTGGATTGTGAAACACACGGCGTCCAAGACCGCGAAATCGCGATAAAACAGGAGCTTATTCAGCTTCATTTCGTGAATGGAGTTGCCTTTGGCCCTGTTTGTACCGTAATTGCGTCGGCTTCGAATGAAATGTTTGATGGCTGTTGCGACCGAATGGCAGATAGAGAACGCGAGTCATTTCCGGGGCAGAGAGTAAAAGCTATATGACATTATCAATCATTTGCTTTCTGCGGCGAAGTCGATGCTGATCGATGGCAACTTAAAATGCAGAGGGTGTGTAAAGTGTGAGAACTCGTTTTGTCAACCGCTGGGGAGATGGATATTCGGTCGGCAATTGCCCGCCGCAGTTTCGCATAACGCAAGTGCTCGAACCGGGAACAGTTGACGGACTGGGACTGGCTCATCCGCGCAGCTACGGAAACCACGCGCGTTTGATCGCGCGTTATGTTCGCGAGCAGGGCGTGCTAACGCTGCCGGAAGCGATACGCAAAATGACATCGTGGCCGGCACGGATGCGGATCGCCTCGCGAGGATTGATTAAAGAAGGCTGCTGGGCCGATGTAGTCATTTTCGATTGCGACAAAATCCAGGACAACGCCACTTATGACTATCCGTTTAGGACACCTACAGTAATCGATTACGTGATGGTCAATGGTCAGGTTGTCATTGAAAAAGGAAAGCATACGGGCGCAAAACCCGGAAAGGTTATGTACGGCCCCGGGCGAAATAATTAGACTGTGGGTTTTGAAATCCAAAATTATTAATAGGAAATTAAATGTTTAACAAACTCAATTCTATAAAACGCTTAAGTGTTTTTATCGCACTGTTGGTTTTCGTTTCAATCGCTCCGGGGCAAAACTCGGTCGTTTCGGACCAACAGATCACGTCAAAAGCGGACGAATATATGAGTGCGGCGGTTGCTGTCGACGGTTTTAGCGGCTCGGTTCTCGTGGCCCGCAACGGCCAGCCGGTTTTCAGCAAAGGATACGGCATGGCAAATGTTGAGCTTGGGGTGCCAAACACGCCGCAAACGGTGTATCGCCTGGGTTCGGTTACGAAACAGTTCACGGGGATGGCAATTACGATGCTGCAAGAGCGGTCTAAACTGAGTGTGAACGATCCGGCCTGCAAGTATCTGACGGATTGCCCGCCGGCGTGGCAGGCGATCACGATCAAACACCTCCTAACACACACTTCGGGCATTCCAAACTATACGAGCTTTCCAGATTTCGCTAAAACTGCGGTCCTACCAGTGTCGTCCCCAGGAATGATTTCTCTGTTGAAGGATAAACCGCTCGAATTCGCAGTCGGCGAAAAATTTGCTTACAGCAATTCGGGCTACTTTTTGCTCGGGACTATCATTGAGCGAATTTCCGGCAAGTCTTACGAGGCTTTTCTTGAGGAGAATATTTTCACGCCTCTTGGCATGAAACACACGGGCTACGATAGCCCCGCCCGGATCATAAAAAATCGCGCGTCAGGTTACGCGCGGCAAAGCGGTGAGATGGTCAACGCCGCGTACATGGACATGTCCATTCCGTACGCAGCCGGATCGCTTTATTCGACGACGGGAGATCTGCTGATCTGGGACCAGGCACTTTACACAGAGAAACTCGGTGCCCGCAAATCGCTTGACGAGATGTTTACGCCTTTGAAGGGCGATACAGGCTACGGTTATGGCTGGAGCGTGGGCAAGAATTTTGAGCGGCAAACGATCGCCCACGGCGGCGGCATTTACGGATTCGCGACGCAAATAACCCGCTTTCCGGCCGACCGCATTACAGTTGTCGTTTTAAGCAACGTACAGGGAGCTCCTGCGGGTAGGGTAGCCAATGATCTGGCAGCGATCGTTTTCGGAGGCACGTACAAGATTCCGAAGGAGCGTAAGGAAATCGCCCTCGACCTCAAGATTCTGGAAAAATACGTCGGGCAGTATCAAATTCCGCCAAGCATTACCATTTCGTTCACCCTTGAAAACGGGAAGCTGATGGGTCAACTCGGCGGTCAGGGTAAATTCGCCCTTCTGGCTGAAACCGAAACCGTGTTCTTTTCAAAGGATGTTAATGCTCAGATAACATTCAATAAGGACGCGCAGGGAGTCGTAACGGGATTGACGCTGAGCCAGGGCGGAGGAAACACGCCGGCTCAAAAAATTAAATGAACCGGCGATCTGTATGAGGGGAAATATGAAAGGAAGAAGAAGTATATCGTTGATCTGCGTTCTGGCTATCGTTTTGACGGGCGTGCAAATTGGCGCTGCGCAAGTCGCACCACTGACCGGCTTAGACGATTATGTAAATAAGGCGATACGCGATTGGGAAGTACCGGGATTATCTATCGCAATAATTAAAGACGATAAGGTCGTCTATGCAAAAGGATTCGGAGTGCGAAAGCTTGGCGAAACTACGCCTGTTGATGAACGGACCGTGTTCGCCATTGGCTCATCCTCAAAGGCCTTTACAGCCGCAACGGTCGGAATACTCGTGGATGACGGAAAGCTTAAGTGGGACGATCCGGCGACGAAATATCTGACAGGCTTTCAAACATCCGACCCATATGTTACACGCGAGTTGACTATCCGCGACCTGCTCAGCCATCGGGTTGGGTTGGAACGCGGTGAAATGCTCTGGTACACAAGCGAGTATGATCGCGACGAACTCATTCGCCGTTCGCGTTTTTTGAAATCTGCAGCGAGCCTCCGGGGCAGTTTCGTCTATCAGAACGTGATGTACCTGGCCGCCGGCCAGGCTGCGAGCAAGGCGGCCGGCAAGAGCTGGGATGATCTGATCGCGGAACGCATCTTCACCCCTCTCGGCATGAGCGCTAGCAGTACCACTATCAAGAGCTTCAAGACGGCCGATAACGTCGCGGCTCCTCATGCAAGGTCGGGAGAAAAGATCGGGCCGATCGCATGGCGTGAAATCGACAACATAGGGCCCGCTGGGTCAATAAATTCCAGTGCATTAGACATGTCCAAATGGGTGCGTCTCCATCTCGGACAGGGCACCTACGAAGGTAAAAAAGTATTTAGCCCGGCCGTTGCGAAAGAGATGCATACGCCGCAGATGGTGATCCGTCTGGAAGGCGGCTCCTCGCTCACGTACCCCGAAGCTCATTTCCTGAACTATGGATTGGGGTGGTTCCTCTCTGATTACAAAGGCCGCAAGCTGGTTGAACACGGCGGGTCTATAGACGGCATGCGGGCCCAGGTGGCCATGGTCCCAGAGGAGAAACTCGGTATCGTCATCCTCTCCAATATGAACGGTACGCTGCTGCCAGTGCCCCTCATGTACAGAATAATTGACGCTTATCTCGGCGTCCCGCAAAAAGACTGGGCCGGCGATTTTCTTAAGACGATGAAAGCAGCAACCGAGCAGGGCAAGGAGGCCGAAAAGAGGGCCGAAGCCGCCCGCATTAAGGACACACGTCCCACGCTCGCTATCGAGAATTATGCCGGTATCTTTAAGAACGAGCTTTACGGCGAAGTTAAAGTTACGGCGTCGGGCGGAAAGCTAAACCTGCGGTTTGGTCCGGGGTTTGTCAGCGATCTTGAACATTGGCATTACGACACATTTCGCGCCAACTTCCGCAACCCGGTCGTGCCGACGGGTTCGATGACCTTCGCGCTCAACGGACTGGGGAAAGTCGACTCCGTGACACTGAATATGCCAGGCATGTCGGACTACCCGTTCAAGCGGGTTTCGGATGCTGCGACTGTCGCTCCCGCTGGAACGTCGGCCGCCACTGATATGCGAAAGTTTGTCGGAAAGTGGGCCCTTTCTGACCCACCGCTCGAGGTCAGCACGGAAATGGTTGGTGGCGAGTTGAAACTACTCATTCCCGGACAACCGGCTTACACACTCGTGCTGCAATCTGACAATAAATTCGCCATCAAGGACGCGCCCGCGGGATACTTCACGCTGTTCAATGTCGCTGACGGCAAAATAATAAGCGTGACTCTCATACAAGATACGGCCAGCTATACGCTGCTGCCGAAGCCATGATATTTTGCCGCGTCCAAGGTCAGTGGAGAAAAACGATATGAAACAAGCCAGTATTATTACACGGCGCGAAATGCTCAAAAGGACTGCGCTTGCAGGTGCGGGCGTTGTCGGGGCCCCGATGCTTAACATCGGGCGCTTCAAGCTCTTTGCTCAATCCGCGACGGAATACTCAGCCGGGGCGATTGATCTTGTGGGCCGAGCGACCGTCGTCGACATGCTCTCGGTCCTGACGCTGGATTTTC
>JANNGV010000369.1:0-6567 GCA_031404055.1 Chloracidobacterium sp. | reverse complement strand
AGGACGTGGTCGTTCTCCTTACACGGCCTATGTTCGTCACTTTCAGCGACGGCGAAGATTTTGCGATTTGTCCTAGGGTTCCGCTTCGCTCCACCCTAGGCTTTAATGTCCGTCGCCGTTGGCGACAAGATCGCTGGAGCTTCGGCGTGTATATTATTTAACGTTACTACCTTTTCATTGATAAATTTCTCCCTATAATTTCTTCATAAACTCTTGATTAATGCGTGCAAGCTATGCAACAATGTGCCACAGAGCGAGCCGTGCCCGCGGATCTTTGACATTAAAAAAAGCGGTCAAAAAATTCGACAAAAAGAAGTTTTTTATTTTTGCCGGAATTTCGCAATGTGAGCGATGTAACCGCAATCGCATCAATGGTTTCCACGTTCCGTCGGTGCGTGGAACAAGAGCGGAACAAAGCGGAACAACGGATCGCCACGTTATGGCTTAACTATTGTCTCCGCAACGGTTAGGTCGATTGTCGCGAATTCAGCGTTCGCTGGCGGGATTCGGCAATATGCAGAAGCCCGCGCGTGAGCGAGGGCGTAATGCTCAACTTGATCATTACGCCCTTCCTTACGGTCAGGCCTCTGCAATGGGCTGCAATTTACCCCTTGACGCAGATGACCTGCTTTAGCTCGGCGACGACCTCTACGAGATCGCTCTGAGCACGCATGACTTCCTCGATGTTTTTGTAGGCACCGGGGATCTCATCGACGACGCCTTTGTCCTTGCGGCACTCAACGCCCATCGTCTGATTTTTCAGGTCATCGATCGTGTATTTCGCCTTCGCCCTGGTGCGGGACATCTTTCGCCCCGCCCCGTGAGAGCACGAATTGAAGCTCTGCGGATTCCCGAGGCCCTTGATGATGAACGACTTCGCTCCCATCGAACCCGGAATAATCCCGTAACGGCCGGCCTCGGCGTTGATCGCACCCTTTCGGGTAACGTAAACTCTGTCGCCGAAATGCTCCTCGGATGCGACGTAGTTGTGATGGCAGTTGACCGTGATCTCAGGATCGAACTCTTCCTGATCGTTAAACATTCGGTTGAACGAACGCACGAGGCGAATCATCATTATCTCGCGGTTCTTCATCGCGTAACGCTGCGACCAGTCGACATCGTGCCAGTAGGCCTTAAATTCGGGCGTTCCATGCACGAAATACGCTAACGCCGGGTCGGGAAGCGTGTTCAGGTCGTGCAGCGACTTTGCCGTTGCGATATGCCGCGTGGCGACCTCGTTACCGATATTTCGCGAACCCGAATGCAGCATCAGCCAGACGTTGTCATCGGTGTCGAGGCAAACCTCGATAAAATGATTCCCGCCGCCGAGCGTCCCGAGCTGCTTCATCGCCTTGTTTCGACGATCCTGCACACCTCTGTGCAGTTCACCGAATTCGGTCCAGCCGACCCACGCGAGGGATTCATCGACCGGTTCGCGGTTTTCGTTAAATCCGACCGGGATCGCACGTTCGATCTCGTGGCGAAAGGCGGCCAGTTTGCCGTCCAGAATGCCGCTTTTGAATGGCGTCCTGACAGCCATCATTCCGCAGCCGATATCGACACCGACCGTCGCCGGAATCACGGCATTCTTTGTCGCGATGACCGATCCGACCATCGATCCGATACCCAAATGAGCGTCCGGCATAAGCGCGACATGCTTGAAAAGGCACGGCAGACGCGAGACGTTGCGGAGCATGTCGATCTCGCCCTCGCCGAGTTCATGTGTAACCCACGAGAGGACGTCAGCCTTCGCCCCGCTTATGTTTAGTTTGTTGTGTGGCATATTTCCTCCTGTTTTAGTTGTTCAGAGTTCAAACTTTAGTTTGCCTCTTTCTCGGATGTTCAAAAAACAAGCTGAAGCTTGAACTCTGAACGAAAAAACATGGTCGCGGCGGAAGGAATTGAACCTTCATCTTAAGGCTTATGAGACCTTTGTTCTGCCGTTAAACTACGCCGCAGATTTATGCAGAAGCCCCCGCGTGAGCAAGGACGAAATGCGGATGCTGATTGTTACGCCCTTACTTACGGTCAGGCTTCTGCATTTTGAAATTTGGTCGATCGGGTGGGATTCGAACCCACGGTATCTCGCTTAAAAGGCGAGTGCCTTAACCAACTTGGCCACCGATCAGCAAACAAAGGATGAAGGATGAATATAGACCGACATAACCTCCTGAATTTCATACCTCATCCCTCCGCCTTCATCCCTCAAATGGCGGGGCAAACGCGGCGGGCGGGCGACTTCAGCAGGCAGCGGACAAGCAGCTGGTGTTGCTTAGAAGACAAGAATTGCCTGCCCGTCCGCTGCCCTCGCAAGCCCGCCACCGCGTTTGTTTTGGTGAGACTATTCGAATTCGGAATGTTCTCTGATCCGATCTTTGACAACTGAAAAAAAATCATCCGTCGCCGGCCGCCTCCGAGGTGAAGCGGCCGGTTGCGTCGCGGGAGATCAGTGAAGTGCCGACGAGACTCGCGAGTGTTTCGGGATCGATTGTCGTGCGCTCATGACTTCTACCTCTATCTCGATCGCTCGCTTGAACGAATCGATCACCGCAGCCAGCGTGCGGATCTTGTGCAGCGAATTCTCGCGTTCCTCGACAGATCCAAGATCGAAGTAAAGTTCGATCTCCGTCGAGCAGTCAGCAATTCGCAGAGTTATCTCACTGTATTCATCGGCGTTGCTGCAGCAGACATGTTTTTCGCGAGCGTCCTCGACGATCGCAATAACATAAGCTCGAACTCCGGATCAAGATTCAGGAAAGCTCGTTCCCGAACGGGTATTTCTTGCTCATTTTCTTTTCCTCAAAGTTTGAATACTAAAAATTGTGTTGATGAATATCACGACAAAATTTTCAGCAAACTAGGAAAAGCTGAAAATTCACGTCGCGATGGTAACGAAGTTCTGTGGACTCGTGAACGCAAACATTGGTTTTTGTCTCCTTATGATTGAAATCTAAACTGGTGGACGTTTTTGGTATCGCTCCAAACTCTTCGGTTCTTCAAACCGACGCTAATCTGTCTCAGCTAAACGTCCGTAAACATAAATTGGCGGGACCGAACGGACTCGAACCGTCATCGTCTTCGTAGACAGCGAAGTGCATAAGCCTTTCTGCCACGGCCCCGTTCGATTTTGGATTTTAGATTTCGGATTTTGGATCGAAGGCCGAATCGCAAATCCAAGATCTAAAATCGAAAATTGAGATGGGTGGAACGGCGGGATTTGAACCCGCAGTGACCTCATTCACAGTGAGGCGCTTTGCCGATTAAGCTACGAACCACATGAAAAATTGGAGCGGGTATCCGGATTCGAACCGGAGGTTAACGGTTCTGCAAACCGTCGCCTTTGTCCGCTTGGCTATACCCGCCGGACGAGTCGTGAGTGTGTAGTCATGAGTCTGGAGCCGGAATTTATCTTCCTGCTCCAGACACTTTACTCCAGACTCATGAATCGATCTTGCCAATGCCGGGACTCGAACCCGGAACTTTCTGTTTAGAAGACAGACGCTTTGATCCATTGAGCTACATCGGCGTGAAATATTATTGGTCCGGGCAGCAGGATTCGAACCTGCGAACATTTGTTTCCAAAACAAGCCCATATAGCCGCTGTGGAAAGCCCGGTGTTGGTGTGGTACGTGGATGGAGAAATCTGAAATTTGAGATTTGAAATCTGAAATAACTTGGCTTCGGGAAAAGGAGTCGAACCTATATTTCCTGGTTCAAAGCCAAGCGTCCTGCCATTAGACGAACCCGAATGTTTGGTAGGGAAGGCGGGACTCGAACCCACTAGGTTCAGCTTGAAAAACTGATTGCTCGACGCTTTGCATTCATCCCCGTGAAGTTTATTGGCGAAGACGGAAGGGCTCGAACCTCCAACCTGCTCGTTCGTAGCGAGCCGCTCTGATTCCATTGAGCTGCGTCCCCGCGTTTTTGAAAAGTAGTCAGTTGTCAGTGGTCAGGTGTCAGTACAGCGGGAAACCCGACTAGTAATTGACAACCGACTACTGACAACCGACAAAAAGCTATTCAGTTGTCAAACATCAAAAATAAAAGGAGCGGCTACTCATGATTCCCAATGAATCGTGCGTAACCACTCCAAAAACGTAAAACGTTCGCTTTACCTTCGATGTTTCGGGAGCGGGAACGCCGCTCCCGCTGTGTTAAGTCTTTTGTTCAGAATGATTCATATCATTCTGTTTTGGTTGATAATTCATGCTTTCGAGGCCTGCACAGACAACCGCATCCCAGGCTGTTCCGCACCGCAGCAATGTGCCGGCGGGTATGCCCGTAAATGTTCTCGGTGTATGTATCGAACGTTGAATCACAAAATTATCTCCAAAAAAATTCTTCGCCAATGCGAAGTGAGTCGAATTATAAGCACAGGTCAAAAAAGCTTGTCAAGTCTTTTTTGAAAAGTTTTTTTGAAAGCGGTCGAAATTATTAGAAATGACGGTAGCCTTTTGGTTGCAAAATCTCAGTTTTGCCGTCGTGGATAAGTTCAATGATCCCAACATTTGGGGTCACCTCGCCAATCCGGTGAAAGTGAGTTGCTTTTTCCCGCGGAATTTTTTTTTTTTCGATAGTGAAAAGCAGTTCGAAATCTTCACCCCTATTCATAGCAAGATCCAGTTTCTGTTCGGCACTGATTTTTAGTCCGTCTATCTTCCTCTCAACCGGAATCAGGTCCGCTGAAATCTTGGCTCCAACGCCGCTTGCGTTACAGATATGAGCAAGATCGGAAGACAGTCCGTCGCTAAGATCGATCATAGTCGAGGCTCCAAATTCCCGTAAATCGGAGCCAACAGTTAGAGGGAGCGGATTCAACTGTTTCAACAGCAGCTTGCTTTGCCATCTTGTGTTGGCTTGGCCATAGCGATGACCGCGTTCTAGCAGAATCAGGCCAGCAGCGGCGCCGCCAAGCGGTCCCGTGACGTAGATGCCATCTCCCCGCTTCGCTCCCGACCTCAACACCGCTTGACCCTTTGGAACTTCGCCCGCGACGATTGAATCAATAACCAGTTTGTCTGGCGTTTTAGACACATCACCGCCGACAATTTCAACGCGGTACTTGGTCGACAACCGATGGTAGCCGTCAAAGAACTCGTCTGGGAAATTCCTTCTCCAAAGCTTTTCAGGAACGCCGATTGACAGCATTGCCCACGTGGGATCCGCTCCCATTGCGGCGATGTCCGAAAGCGATACCGCGAGTGCCTTTTGGCCCAGCAATTTTGGTGTTGTCCAATCGAGCCGAAAATCTATGTCCTCAACAAGCATATCCGTTGTGACGACCATGTCGGTTTTGTCATCTTTCGGTAGCACGGCGCAGTCGTCGCCAACCTTGTCGAGGCCGTATTTATTCTTAATGTTTTGGATGAAGTCGAATTCGGAACGCATCGGTAAAGTGTTGACACAACCTGATTAAATACATAGAATAACGGCGGTAAAATTTATATAGAACTTTAACACAATATTATCCCAATGGGACAAACAGCTGTAGTTATACCTGAAAAAATTTACTTTAAGATTGGCGAGGTTTGCGACCTTGTTGGCGTGCAGGCGCACGTGCTTAGATATTGGGAGACGGAGTTCCCGATGCTCTCCCCCCAAAAAAACCGGTCGGGCCAGCGAAGCTATCGCCGCCGAGATGTTGAGATTTCGCTGCGGATAAAAGAGCTTCTTTACGATGAGATGTTCACCATAGCGGGTGCTAAGAAAAAGCTGCAGGTCGAGATGCGTGAACCGGCAAAGCTGAAGATCGTCTCGAGTGAACCGGCGGCCGTCGGATTTTC
Source organism: Chloracidobacterium sp. (assembly GCA_031404055.1). Taxonomy (GTDB): domain Bacteria; phylum Acidobacteriota; class Blastocatellia; order Pyrinomonadales; family Pyrinomonadaceae; genus OLB17. The sequence goes on along the minus strand of JANNGV010000369.1, from coordinate 784 downwards.
TCCCTCGCCGGACAGTAGCCCAAGTCTTTTTGATTCTGAATTGGACATAGACGCTACGGCCCACCCAGTAGGGACGTATTCGAACCAGCTAAGTGAAGAGGGTCGTGAGGCGTTGCGGTCTCTAGGTTCTCAGCTTCTCGAACTGCGAGAAATGCTAAAAACCAACCAGACTGAAGAAGCTTCTGAGCACCTGCGAAACAATTGAGTTTGACAATTCCCCGCGTCAAATCTAATCTTAGAATTCGATATTTCGGGACGTAGCGCAGTCTGGTAGCGCGTTCGCTTGGGGTGCGAGAGGTCGTGAGTTCAAATCTCGCCGTCCCGACCAATAAACACGGGGCTTTCGAAGCAATTCGAGAGCCCTTTTTTTGCGCAGATGGTTGCAGTTTTCGGTTATCCTGCGAACGGGCTATTGGACTTTGCTTTTCTAGTTCAATGGTTTAGAGAACTTCCTAAGTCGGAAAAAACTGCAACCATTTTGCAACCACCACGAAACGCAATTTTGCGCGAACGTTAGCCGGTCTAAATATGCACCTATCTGGTGCGTTAGCAAACACCCCCAAAAACCGAATAAATAGGCGGCTGGCAAGCGGAATAGAAATTGCCAATGCAGGGCTGAGTTCCTTCTTCGGTTTTTTCAAAGTGAATTGGCTAGGGGGGAGTATGTCGGTTTTCAAAAGATACAAGGGTGAGCGCATTACATCGTCGCATCCAGATTACGCGAAGGCTCGTTGGTGGATGTACAAACGTCTCAATGGGAAGGTCATTCACCAAGCTATCCCTG
>JANNGV010000368.1:0-7519 GCA_031404055.1 Chloracidobacterium sp. | reverse complement strand
CCGATGAAGGAAATAGTTTCGACAGAAAACGCTCCCGGAGCTATTGGGCCATACTCGCAGGCGATTAAGGCTGGAAATCTCGTCTTTTGCTCGGGCCAGATACCGATCGATCCGAAAACGGGTGATTTCGTTTCGGACGATGTAGCGGAACAGACTGAGCAGGTGATAGTGAACCTAAAGGCCGTGCTGGCAGCCGCCGGTGCGAGTATCGGCGATGTTGTAAAAACGACCGTCTTTCTGGCCGATATGGGAGAATTCGCCGCGATGAACGAAGTTTATGCCAGGCACTTTGTCGATAACAAACCCGCGCGGGCGACGGTGCAGGCGGCGCGGCTGCCGCGCGACGCGAGAGTCGAAATAGACTGTATAGCTGTTTTGTAACGCCGCCGCGACGCAACCGTTACATAATAAAAGCCAAACCCCGATTATTATCAGGATTTGGCAACTAAACGGAAAATATTCTTATCAAAGAAGATTACGCAGCTTTGACAACTTTGCCGGACTTGATGCAGCGGGTGCAGGCCTTGATCCGGCCATTTCCGCCTGCGGGAAGTTGAACGCGGACCTGCTGCAGATTCGGATTAAACCTTCTGCGGGTCTTGTTGTTCGCGTGTGAAACATTGTTACCAAATTGCGGTCCTTTTCCGCATATGTCGCATCGTTTTGCCATAAATAATAGCCTCCAGCTAAATTAGTGAGGTTGAATAAAAGAGTATTACAAAAACTCAAAAATAGATTTTATACCAAATAATCATACTTATAGTCAAGCAATGATACAAATTGATAACGTTAAAGGAGTAACAGCCACAGTGCAAAAATTTAAGTTCAGTTTCTTTTCTTTTACCGCGGTCGCCTTATTCGCGGCCATGTTGGGTGCGTGTTCAGGCGGTCCGGGAGCGAATCCCGGCGGCCCCGGTGCAGCCGATCCGAATCAGGTCGCAGCACGCGTCAATGGAAAAGACATTAAAATGGAAGAGGTCGAAAAGGCTGTAAAAGCTCAGAGCCAGGGACAGGAAACGAATCTTTCGCCGCTTGAGATTGCTACGGCCCGTCTCAGCGTTTTGCAGCAGATGATCCAGACAGAGGTTATGTTTCAGAAAGCTGAAGCGGAAAAAGCCGTTCCGAGCGAAGAAGATATCACCGCCGAGGTCAACAAACGAAAAACGTCTAGCGGTTTGTCCGCCGAGGAATTTGATAAGCAGATGAAACTGGCCGGCGAGACCGAGCAAAGCTGGCGGCTGAACGTGAAAAAGGAACTTGCTCTTCAGAAGCTGCAGGAAAAGATCGCCGGCAAGGTTGAATCTCCGAAGGACAATGAGATCGATGCTTTTTACAATGGCAACAAGGAACAGTTCAAAAATAAGCGTGGGGCTGAGCTCGCCGCGATCGTGATCGATCCGGCAAACAGCGGCCAGGGCGATGTGACCACCAACGAAGATCAGGCAAATACGAAAGCCAAGGAGATTGGTCAACGGGCACTCTCCGGTGCCGATTTTGCTACGCTGGCACGTGAAGCCAGCGAAGATCTGCAGACACGTTCAAAGGGCGGCGACTGGCGTTATTTCACCGAAGACGAGATGAAACAGACACTCGGTGCCGGTGTTGCGGACTATGTGATGAACAAAATGCAGAACGGACAGGTTGTACCGCAGGCACTTCCGCTTGAAGGGCGTCTGTTGATCGTAAAACTGCAGCGAAAACAGGAACGCGACGAAGATCTGACCCTTGAAAGCCCGGGTGTTCGCCAACGTGTTACCGAGTTGCTAATCAACGCCCGCAAGGGACTTTTGTGGCAGTCTTACGGTGCGATCGCGATCAATGAAGCGAAGGTTGAGAACTTCCTTGCGAAAATGGTGGTCGATAATCCGAACGAATTGAGCGGAGCACGGCCGGCGGCGGCTCCAAATTCGAATGTCAATACGGCGGCGGCAAATACTAATGTCGCAGCTTCGAACACGAATACAGTTGCCAATTCGAACTCGGCTGCAATTGCGTCTAATGCAAAACCAGCGGCGGCGAACACGTCCGCACCCAAAACAGCTAATACTAATGCCGGACGTTAGAATATAAGAGTTCTTTGAAAAACCTATTTTATCAATCCTGATCGAATCCTTTTGTTCCTTCTTGTTCATCTTGTTCCGTGGTTTCCCTTTTTTTACCACCAAAAAAGAGGAATAAGCACGAATAAGAAGAACAAAACGGTGCATTTCAACGTCGATTGATTAATACTGTTCTTGAAAAATCTCTTCTGGGTGTGATCTTTGATCAGTTTTGTTCCTTCTTTTTCAACTTCTTCCGTGGATCGTTTTTTTCACCACCGAACAAGAGGAATAAGCAGGAATAAGAGGATAAAAACGGGACATTACAGTTTTTTACCCGAAAGAAGGTTTGTTGGACAGGTTTTTCAAGGAGTTCTAGAATTACAAAGTAGCCGGCACGAAAAGTCGGCTACTCTTTTTTATGCTTTTCAGACTTTCAGACGCAGAGAAATCATACGGCGGCAACGAGATACTTAAGGGTGTTTCGTTTCAGGTAAACCCATCCGAAAAGGTCGGCCTCGTTGGTCGAAACGGTGCGGGCAAGACGACCGTTTTCCGATTGATAACCGGTCAGGAGGCCCCCGATTCAGGCGACGTTATAAAGATTAACGGCCTTAAGTTAGGCCTGCTCGATCAGCACGTCGATTTTGCCGAAGACGAAACCGTCCACACGGCCGCGCTGTCCGCGTTCAAAGAAATCCACGACATGGAAGCCGAGATGCGGCGTCTCGAAAAAACGATGGAGACGGACCATTCGGCCGAGGTACTTGACCGTTACGCCGATCTTCAGACTGAGTTTGAGCATGCCGACGGCTTCTCATACGCCGCAAAGGCCGAGGCTGTGCTGCTTGGCCTCGGATTTCCGGTCGAGACGTGGACGGCACACACAAGCACGCTGTCCGGCGGCCAGAAGAATCGTTTGGGAATGGCAAGGCTGCTGCTTTCGTCAGCGGATGTTCTGCTGCTCGATGAGCCGACCAATCACCTCGATGTCATCGCGGTCGAATGGCTTGAAGATTTTCTAAAAGCTTACGAAAAGACCTACGTCGTCATCAGCCATGACCGTTATTTTCTTGACCGCATAACCAATCGAATTATTGAGATCGACCGCGGCATTGCCGTAACCTACACCGGAAACTACTCGAAATATCTGACCGAACGCGAGCTTCGACGCGAACAGCAGCAGCGTGAATACGAAAATCAGCAGTCGCTGATCAATAAGACCGAAGAATTTATCCGCCGCAACCTCGAAGGGCAAAAGACAAAACAAGCTAAATCACGCCGCACCTTGCTCGCCCGCATGGACCGCATCGAGGCCGTGGCGTCCGAAAAGGCGGGCGGTAATTTCGGCCTCAAACAGGTCGAGCGTACCGGAAATAATGTTCTTACGATCGAAGACCTGACAATCGGCTACGAAACCAAGGTCCTTGCGAAAGAACTTAATTTCTCGCTCCATCGCGGCGATGCTCTTGGAATCATCGGCGGAAACGGGACGGGCAAGACGACGCTGGTCAAAACAATTCTCGGCAATATTCGCGAGCTTTCCGGCAAGATGCACTGGGGCACCAAAACGAATATCGGCTATTACTCGCAGAATCTGGAAGACCTCGAACCGCGAAACGAAGTAATCCAGGAGCTGCGCCGCGTTGCCCCGTCGGCCGACAACGGACAGCTTCGCGGCTTTCTGGCAAAGTTTTTGTTTACCGGCGAGGACGTATTCAAAAATGTTTCAACATTGTCCGGCGGCGAGAAAGGGCGTCTCGCTCTCGCGAAACTGATCTATTCGCACCACAACGTTCTCGTTCTCGACGAGCCGACCAACCATCTCGACATTCCGTCGCGCGAATCGCTGGAGAATGCACTGGATGAATACGACGGCACTATCATAACCGTCAGCCACGACCGGTTTTTCCTGGATAAGATCGCCAATCACGTTTTGTCATTCGAAGATAACGGCACGGTCACATTTTTTGACGGAAACTACACCGATTATCACGATTGGAAAGCCGGGGCCGCCTCCGGCCTTGCCGCCAAACCCCGCATTTCGCCAACGGTCATGTCAGAACCGGGAGCGGCAGCGGCTGGCCTCCCCAACACGCTCAGCAAAAATCAACGCGAAAAGATAGAAAAGAGGATAAGCCAGATAGAGGTCGAGATATCCAAACTCGAAGAGTCGTCAGCCAGGCTTGCACGCGACAGCAGCAACCCAAAAATCGCCGGCGACTACGCAAGACTAAAACTCGTCACCGACGAGATAGCCGAAACGGACACAAGGATCAAAAACTTATACGAAGAGTGGGAGAATCTCTCCGCAAGTCTTGGTGCCTAGGTACGCGAAAATCCCGTACGACATCTTTTCCGATCCGTTCGGTTTTCGTTCCTCTTGTTTCGTGGCTGGTTTAAATCTTAACCACTGAACGAGATGAACAAGAAGGAAAAGGAGCATGAAGTGTATTTCCTCCATCATTTTCCGTTATATTTTTGTTCTCTGCGGTGTTCTACATTTAAGATGGATCTAAATTCTTCCCCGAGGTGTAAAAAAATGCGCTTGGCTTCGTTTCAGTCCGCCCTTCTCGTCGTTTTATCCTTCACATTATCTTTTGTCGTTGCCGCTCAAACATCAGTTTTAACTCCGGCGCAGATCGCCGAATTCGATGCGTTCGTCAAGCAGCAGATGACGGCTGACAGCGTGCCCGGCATAAGCGTCGGCTTTATAAAGGACGGCGTCATGTGGACTAAAGGATATGGCTTCGCGGACATCGAAAACCGCTCGCCCGCGGTACCCGAATCGATGTATCGGATGGCATCGGTCAATAAGCCGATGACGGCGGCGGCCGTGCTTCAGCTCGTCGAAAAAGGAAAGATCGATCTCGACGCCGAGGTGCAAACGTACGTCCCGTATTTTCCTAAAAAGAAATTTCCCGTTACCGTCCGGCAGTTGCTCGGCCACATCGGCGGCATCAGCCACTACCGTGACTACGACAAGGAAGGACATTTCAAAGACCGGAAGAATACGCGCCAGGCGATCGCCGTATTTGAGAATTTCGATCTTATAAACGAGCCCGGCACGCGATATTCATACACCAGTTACGGCTACAACCTTCTCGGTGCGGTAATCGAGGGAGCATCCGGCATGCCCTACGCCAAGTACATGACCGAAAATGTCTGGAAGCCGCTCGGAATGTTGACGACGGTCATGGACAATCCCTACGAAGTTATACCAAACCGCGTCCGCGGATATGAAAATGTCGATGGGCAAATCAGGAATTCCGAGTTTGTCGATATCAGCAGCCGTTTCTCGGCGGGCGGCATTCGTGCGAGCGTGATCGACATGCTCAAATTCGGCAGCGGGTTTAACAATGGCTCGATTCTTTCGCCAAAAAGCGTCGATCTGATGTCCAACTCGATGACGACAAAGAGCGGCGATATCACCAATTACAGTGCCGGCTGGAGTACGAATCCGAACAACGGCCGTTTTGTTTTGTCACACAGCGGCGGTCAGCAGGAAACTTCGACATTTCTTTATACCTTCCCGTCGCGAAAGCTTACTCTCGCGGTCGCCTCAAACCTCGAAGGTGCAAATACGCAGCCTTACATTATGCGTCTTTTCGAGATGATCACCGGTGAGGCCCCGAACACCAATGCCTACATCTCGGGCGACCGAAACCGTGTTCCGCTGATCGTTGCAATGCAGGGAACATTTGAAGAAGGCCGAGGTTATTTTGAGAAACGCGGAAAGGCGCTGACCGACGATCCGAAGGAACTTGCGGATGCCTTCGTGCTGTTCAATCAAACGCTAAATGCGGAAACGATGGTGACCGCAAAGCAGCAGGAATTATTCAGGACCGCTGCTCAGGGCCGCACGAAACTGAATGGCCCGTTTATAAAAATAGGCTCGTTCATGGCGAAAAAGCTGAATGAAAAATACGGGGCCGAAAGGCTGCTTTCGTATTCGACGACGGGTGCGATTACCTTTTTCAACGACTACAACCAACTCGATCTTCCCGCCGAGTTCAAATTTAACGACACTATTGCAAAAAACGCGGCGGCGTGGCATCAAAGCTGGTCCAAAACGAACAATGCGTCGGTCCGGCGGATCGCTTTCAGCGGCGATACGGATGTCGATGCGGTCGGTGCCCAATTGCGAAAAGAATTTGCCGGCAGCGATGCCTATCCGAATCTGAACGGCCCGATGGTCACAACGCTTGAGCTGCATGTTCGACAGGGAAGCGTCGATAAGGCAATGAAGATCGCCGATCTTTCGGTAGATCTTTATCCGGGACTCGACCGCTCGCATGGCTATAAAGGGCTGCTGCTTGTAATGTCCGGCGAACCTGAGAAAGGCAAACAGGCTCTGATGCGCTCTATCGAACTCAACGCAAACGGTGTCGCAAGTCCGGGCAGCCTGAATACGTTTGCCTATAATTTAGACCGCATCGGAAAGCGGGACGCAGCCGTCGAGCTGCTAAAAACCGCGATCGAGCTGCATCCAAAAGAGGCGAATTTGTATGACACTCTTGGCGAGTTTTACGCAAAAAAAGAGATGAAGGATAAGGCGATAGAATACTATCAGAAAGCCCTTGCCATCGATGCGGGGTATCCGAACGCGGCCAAGGCAAAGGAGATCCTTCAGCAGTTGATGGCAGCCAAGTAGGCGACGAAGTATCCGATAACCTTGAAGATGATGAAGCCGGAGATTTCAACGGCATTAGTGAGGTGGCCGAGGATCTTTAATGCCGCTGCGGCGTTAAAGGCGACGGCCGTTTAGAGGCGGGCTTGACCGCCGTTGCTTTAAAACTTTACGGGCGGTCAGAGACCGCTTCTACGATGGAAGTCAATTTTAGAACCGCCCTTAATTGCCGTCACCAACATCCCTCCCCAACGATGCACGAACAGCTAGGGTTTAGTCATCGCCGAAACTTGCCTTTTTTTCAAGATTCGATCCGGTAATTCGGAGCTTCTTTCGTAATTATAACGTCGTGAACATGCGACTCTCGCAATCCGGCGGACGTTATACGGACAAACTTTGCGTTATTCTGCAGCTCCCCAATATTGCGGCAGCCGGTGTAACCCATTCCGGCACGCAGGCCGCCGATTAGCTGCGTTACCATCTCGGCGATCGAGCCTTTATATGCCACTCGGCCCTCGATGCCTTCGGGAACAAACTTCGAATCGGCAACCGTTCCTTCCTGTGCGTATCGGTCGCTGGAGCCTTTTTTCATCGCCCCGATTGATCCCATCCCCCGATAAGTCTTAAAATTACGCCCCTGATACAGGATTACCTCGCCTGGGGCCTCCTCTGTACCGGCAAACAGAGAACCGACCATGATCGAATCGGCCCCGGCGGCTATCGCCTTGGCAACATCACCGGAAAATTTGATTCCGCCGTCGGCTATGATCGGAACTCCGGTCCCTTTTGCCGCGTTTACGCTTTCGTGAATGGCCATAATCTGCGGCACGCCCGCTCCAGTTACAACCCG
>JANNGV010000367.1:0-5433 GCA_031404055.1 Chloracidobacterium sp. | reverse complement strand
CTCGTTCGAGACGTCGAGCTTCCGGGCATCGGCTCGGCGGGCGGATTTGGCGGTAAACGAAAAGACTCAGACACCTTCTATTCATATTCGAGCTTTAACGCTCCGCCGACCATCTATCGATATGATATGAAGACGGGCAAGAGTTCCCTGTTCCGGCAGGCTAAAGTTAAATTCAATTCGGGCGATATTGAGGTTAAGCAGGTCTTTTACCCTTCAAAGGATGGAACGAAGGTTCCGATGTTCATCGTCCACAAAAAAGGTATTGCGCTTAACGGGGCAAATCCAACGCTGTTATATGGTTACGGCGGTTTCAATATTCCGCAGACACCTGGATTCTCGGTTGCCCGCCTGCCTTGGCTCGAAATGGGCGGCGTGTATGCCGTGGCCTGCATTCGCGGCGGCAGCGAGTATGGCAAGGAATGGTGGGCTAACGGTGCAAAATTGAAAAAGCAGAATGTTTTCGACGACTTCATAGCGGCTGGCGAGTGGCTGATCGAGAACAACTATACGTCGAATAAAAAACTTGCTATTCAAGGCGGATCGAATGGCGGATTGCTGGTCGGAGCGGTGTTAAATCAACGCCCGGACCTTTTCGGTGCCGCTCTTCCAGCCGTCGGCGTGATGGATATGGTCCGCTTTCCCAAGTTCACGATTGGCTGGGCCTGGACGTCCGATTACGGTTCGCCTGACAACGCGGAAGAATTTAAGGCATTGTACGCGTATTCACCGCTGCATAATGTGAAAGCCGGAGCAAAGTATCCGCCGACGATGGTCACAACTTCGGACCACGACGACCGGGTATTTCCAGCCCACAGCTTCAAATACGCGGCCGCACTGCAAGCCGGCCAGGGCGGTGACGCACCGATCCTGATCCGAATCGAAACAAAAGCCGGCCATGGTGCGGGCAAACCAACAACCAAACAGATACAGGAACAAGCAGATATTTACGGCTTCCTGGTCAAGAGTCTGGGAGTTAAGATGTAGATAATTTTATCGGAATAAACAAAAGAGCCTGCATGAAAATTGTTTTCGTGCAGGCTCTTTTTACGCTCCAGCCGATGTTTTTTGGCTTTACATCTAATTGACATGGAAATTACAGAAATCTTTCGGTTCCGCTCCCGGACGGAATTGTTTCGCTTCCCTCCGCGGACAATTTGCTGTCGCCCGCACACCGGTCACCGGGCACACTGCAACCGTGACGAAACCTCCTGATGGTCCTGCCCTGTTTCGTAAAGAAGGACTAGTAGTGCCGTTCTGAGTGCCGTCCTGCAATTCCTGCCAGGTATCGGTTATTGGTGTGGAACTCGGGCTTGGCGTCGGCTCATCCGGAGCGTCGCCGGTTTCTAGAACGTCTTCCTCAACCGGCAACATCGCCTTGTTAGGCACGGTTCCGCCAATAAAAAACTCGATCCGTCGAAACTCGGGGGGAACCTCCGTAACGAAAACCTCCGGTGTTGGAGGCATCTCGTCCGTCTCCCAAATCGCGGCATTCGGATCACTGTTGTCCGGTTTTGGCGTCGGTGTCGGCGTAGGCGTCGGGGAGGCTGTCGGAGTTTCGATGCCATCGATCTCGCGGATAAGCGCACCATTTCGGATATCGATCTCGGCCTTTCTGACATTCGCCGGCATTTGCCAATCAGCGTTCCATTCTGGGTGAAGCTTTAGCGCGGCCTGCATGAAATCAGCCCAGATCGGCATTGCCGAATCGGAACCCTTCATGCCGAGATCATCGCCGTCATCGAATCCGACGTAAACAACGCATACGATCTCAGGCGTAAATCCGGCAAACCAGCCATCGCGTGATGTTCCCGTTTTGCCGGCAATAGCAGTTTTGCCCGGAACATTTCGAAGTCCCCAGGCTTGAGCCTGAGCGGCCGTTCCGCGATTAATGACATCCTTCATTATGTCATTGGTTATGTAGGCGACATCCGAGCGAACGACGTTTTTTCTGTCCGGCATCGGCGCGGATATCGTCTTGCCGTCGCCGGCCGTCACTTTGGTTATCGGCATCGGCAAAACACGATCTCCCAGGTTGGCAAACATGGTGTAGGCCGTCGCCACCTGCAATGGTGTGGCTTCGGCGGTGCCGAGAGCCATCGACGGATAGGCTTTATCCACTTTTGGAAAACCTGCCTTGTTGGCCAAATTCATCACCTTCCCGATGTTCATCTGCATGCCGATATCGACGGTGATCACATTTTTGCTCCTGACAAGAGCATCGCGGAGCGTCGTTTCCTTGCCGGAGAAGGTGTCGCCGTAATTATTCGGTGAGTAGCTGTCTTGCCCGAAGGTGAATATCTTTTTCTCATCCTTCATAACCGTGGCCGCGGTAAAAATGCGGGAGCCATCGTAAGCAGAATTCAACGCCGCCGCGTATACAAATGGTTTAAATACAGACCCCGGCTGGCGCATTGCCATGGTTGCCCGGTTAAATTGGTTTTCGACATAGTTCCGGCCGCCGACCATCGCTACGATCTCGCCCGTTTTCGGCCGGATCGCGACGAGCGATGCGTTCAAACTTCCCTTCGGCTTTTTCGGGAAGTACTTGTCCAGCTTATTTAGCCGCTCGATGACCGTTTCATAGGCGAGTTTCTGCAAATCCGGATCAATCGAGGTATAGACACGAAGATGCTGCAACGCTTCGGGGTCGCTGACGATGCCCGGCAATTCCTCAATTGCGTACTGCGAGAAATAGGGCATTCCCTGCAGATCCTTCGCCCGGCTTATTTCTCTGAGCTCGATCGGAATTGCATAAGCTTGCGCATAAAGCTGCTCGGATATTTCGCCTGCCTCAAGCATCGATTGCAGGACCTGATTACGCCGTTCTCTCACTTTGTCGGGATTCTTGTATGGATTATACCGATTTGGGCTACGAATAATTCCAGCGATAAAAGCGGCTTCCGGCAATGTCAGCTGCGAAACGTCCTTGCCAAAATAAGCGGCGGCAGCCTCGCCGACGCCATAGATCGATACACCAGATTGCTGCCCCAGATATATCTGATTCGCGTACAGGGTGAATATTTCCAGTTTGGTTAGCCGCGTTTCGACAATCACCGACATGTAAGCTTCGGTAATCTTGCGTTCCAGCGTCGGATCGTTCGTTAACAAAAGATTTTTAACGAGCTGTTGAGTGATTGATGATCCTCCCTGATTTGAAAGCGGCGTATTTTCATCGCCTTCGTAACGCCGCCAAAGCGCACGCGCTATTCCGCGGAAATTCACACCGTAATGCTCAAAAAAAGCCCTGTCTTCGGTGACCGTAATCGCCTTCACCAGAAGAGGCGGAAGGTCGTTGAATGTAATAGTTTTTCGGCGTCCGTCACCTTCGGCCGCAATAGTGCTTAGCTGTTTCGGTTCCAGTTGGGCCTTCGGAACGTCGCCCGAACCTTTGTCCGTAATCTTTGCTACGGACTTTCCATCTTTGCTAAAGGCTACTGAAAGAGACGGAAATACCTTTACTCCGTCGATCATCCCGGTTATTCCCGGTTCGATACTGACCTCTTTATCGTCCACACCAAATCGGCTGCGCGAAAGGTCGGCCTTGATGTTTTTGTCGATATAGCCGGCGGACTTTAGATACTCAATAAGCTCCTGCCGCGTGATATTTTCACCGACACGAAGAGTTTTCGGGGCAGAATAAATTCCGGCCGAGGGCGTAAATACCTCACCGCTCAGCAAGCGGCGGTCTATCCGGTCGGAAAAGTCGAACCAATAATATGTAAGCGTAAGAAACGTGCCGAGTGCAAGTAAAAGTGCGAGCGAGATCGTCCACGGATTGACGATCCACCGCACAGTTCGCCTCAGCCGTGACGGCGGCGGCGAATGATAAGCCGAGATCCTTTTGGCCTTTACCCAACCTTTCGGCGGCAATTTTGACCGCGAGTCTTTGAGTTTATTTTGGTCCGGCATTTTGTGACTGGCAATTCTGTGGATAAGAGAGGGTTTTGTTTTTGTGGGTTGCCCTGTAAAATTCTATATAGTTTTAGTAAGCAATGTCTAGCAAATAATATAAATGAAGATCCTCGTAACGGGCGGCAGCGGCTATTTAGGTACTCATGTGAGGAAGTTTTTCGGCGCGGACGACTTCTCGCGGCGGTCAAATCTGGACGTGCTAAAGGTACACGACACCAAAGCAGTCGAAGAATACGACATGGTCATTCACCTCGCTGCCCATCTGGATAAAGACCCCGAAGCTGCCGAAGAGGTTTTTCTCACAAATGTTGAGGGAACGATCAATCTGCTTCAGAATATGCGAAAGGACGCGGTCTTCATTTTCGCTTCAACAAAGGACGTTTACGGCAGATTTGCCGACAATTTTGGTGATGTTCCTGAATCATGCCAAACTCTCTATTCCGGGCAATCGGCTCTTGAATGGTCAAAGCTTATCGCGGAAAGATTTGTCGAATATTATGCAAATCAGAATGGCTTCCGTTCATGCATTTTCAGGCTATCGACCGTTTATGCACCTTCGAGCGAAGGCAATGAACCGAACTTTGTTGGGCATTTTGCTGATGCGATCAACAAAGGCGAGCGTATTCGCCTTCCCGGCGGCGGTGTTCCGACGCGTGATCTTCTTCACGTCGACGACCTTTCGGCGGCATGCAGTGCGTTTGAGGCGTCCGTCATTCGCCACGGATTGTACAATCTCGGCGGCGGACGCGAAAACGCAGTCAGCCTCACCAATCTGGTATCCAAGCTCGAAGAAGTCTCAGGCTTGCAGGCGATAGTCGACACTCAAAATCCCGGCCCGTCGCCCGTGCCGTTAAATTATGTGTCCGACCTTACGCTTATCCAGCAGGAACTCGATTGGAAACCCCTTATCGAATTGAAACAAGGACTTCGAAGTCTTTTTGGCTCTTTAAGTTTTTAGAGTCGGCAGTAGTGTCTTAGTTTTTTGTTGGCGGTAACACGTGGCAATGAGAACACCTCTCTCTGTGTTCTCCGCGTCATGCTCTGCGTCCTACGCGTTAAGCTGTTTTTTTAACGCGGAGGACGCCGAGAAAGACGCAGAGAGATACGAAAGAGGCATTGCAAGCCAAACTGACGTGTCCGATGGCGATTATTTTTCGCGATTTCTCGCGTCAACATTCATTTAAGACAGTACCGAGTCGGTGAGCTTTTCGGAGTTCGTAGAGTTTATGTTGCTCATCGCGTAGAATCAGAATCCTGGGACTCCATGAACTCCAAGAACTCTAAAAACTCCATAGACTCAATCGTCGTGCGGGGAACAAACTGGGTTGGCGACGCGATAATGACGATTCCGGCACTGCGTGAGTTGTCGCGAATATTCCCTGATGCGGAGATCGTTCTCCACACGCGAAAATGGGCGGAAGGCGTATTTAGAGATGCTGAGTTTATAGACCGGATGATCACCTTCGATCAAAGCGGTTCAAAGATCAAAGACACCATTGCCCAATCTGAGATGCTGCGCGG
>JANNGV010000366.1:0-4361 GCA_031404055.1 Chloracidobacterium sp. | reverse complement strand
CTTCGATGCCTTTTGTAGCTATGCCTAAGTGGTTGATTTTCATAACTTTGCTGAAGCCCGCGTGTGAACAAGGGCGTAACACTCAACACTACGTCCAAATTACGCCCTTACTTACGTGCGGGCTTCTGCATTATTTCCTCAACCGCTGAATATGGATCGTTTTTCTTCTTAGCGATCTCGAGTGCGAGTTTGTCGAGTTTTTCATTTGTACCGTTTTGGCTCATCAAGTCTGCCAACAGCCGTTCCTGCAAAAGCTCCAATAGCCGCCACTTGGCGATCGCCTGTTTTCTCGCATGGCTGGCATCACCCTGCTTTTGAAACACATTATAACTTTCGATGGCTGCGGAAAGATCTTCGATGCCTTTATTTTCAGTCGCCGTGGTTTGAACGATCGGCGGATGCCAAAGATCCGGCCGGTGAGCCAGGCTGAGCAGTGATTCCAGTTCTTTCTGGGTTCGCAATACCCCGTCGCGATCGGCCTTGTTGATTACAAAAACATCGCCGATCTCCATAATGCCGGCCTTTATGGCCTGAATATCGTCTCCCATTCCGGGAACCAGAACGACGACCGAGACGTCCGCGGTTTTCACGATCTCGACCTCGTCCTGGCCGACACCAACCGTTTCAACAATGATAATGTCATAACCCGCGGCGTCCAGAATAGCTACCGCGTCGACGGTCGCGCGCGAAATCCCGCCTAGATTGCCGCGCGTTGCCATTGAGCGTATGAAGACATTTTTATCCAAGCCGAGCGTCGCCATCCGTATTCGGTCACCGAGTATGGCCCCGCCTGAAAACGGACTTGAAGGATCGACGCAGATTATTCCAATCTTGTGTCCGGCATCCTTGTAATGCAATGCAAGCTTATCGACCAGGGAAGATTTGCCGGCCCCGGGAGAACCGGTGATGCCGACGATCAGGGCATTTCCAGTCTTCGGAAATATCCCTTTCATCAAGGCAGCCGCGTCGGCGGACCCGCTCTCGACCTTGGTAATCGCTCGCGCAACCGATCGTGGGTCGCCCGCAAAGAGTTTTTCAAAATCAATCATTAGCAGGTGTCGCGGTTGTCAACGACTTTAAACATTATTTGTCCTGCAGCAGCATTGATGAGTTACCAAAAACCAGTGTGCCGTTATGCTGCCGCCATTCAGCCGCGATCTCTTTTTGTAGTTCTAATTTACGTATTTCGAGCAAAGCTGGATTCGCGTAGGTCTGAGCTTCGACCTTCTTTTGCTCCGCATTTACTTTTGCGGCCTCTAGCCCGGCCTGAGCAGCTTCTTTCAGTTTCTGATTAGCGACAACCTGCGATGCGGCTTGTTCTATGCGATCATCCAGAAAATCCGGTCGACCGATTATTTGCACTGATTCAAGTTCCAGGTACATCTGGTTCGTAAAGAGCGGCAAAAGCTTCTCTCGTATCTTGATTTGGATCGCCTCTTGATTCGCAAGAATCCCGTAGGCATCAAATTCCGCGACCGCATTCTTCGTTTCCGTATTTACCTGGCCCTTCAGAATTTGTGACAATCGCGTTTCTCTTTCCTCAGCCCCTAACCCGAACTTGCGGACGTACGCTTCGATCGCTTCATTAGAAGTTGCGGTGTGATACGTAACCGAAACTTTCATCGTCAGTGCGGCATTATCCTTGCTAGATGCCGTAACGTCGATTTCGGTAGTTTTAGCTTGAAGCGACACTTGATAATACTGATCCCACCAGACATTCCACGAATAAACGCCCCCTGAATCCGGCCGAATGATCAGGTCAATCTTGTCATTGATTGTTCTAACCTGCACCGTACCTTCCTGCGCGGTCACCCAACACGCTGTCTGCGTCGCAATGACGCACGTCAAGATAAGGAAAACTTTCGTAAATTTCACAATACTAATCTCCTTTTATTTTCTTACTGTGTCCCGTGCATGGTCTTACGAATTTTGAGTACGTTATGTTCATTCTCACTTTATCCGGGATTTCTCGCAATTTCAAACAAAAAGGGGGTAGTGTCTGAATTCTGTGTTGCTGAAAAAGCTTTTGTGATATTTGCGGTTTCACCTTTGTGCTCTTTGTGTTGAAAAAAGCGTTTAACACCGAGAACACCAGGAAAAGACACAAAGATCGCGAAGAAGAAGAATGTTATGGAGCAACAATAAATTAAGACACTACCCAAAAAGGCGTGAAAGACCTCCGTCTCTCACACCTTCAAAAACGAAACATTTCCTTTTACATTTGCCCTTCATCCGCCGACGGGCCGTATATCGACGGGACTGAAATATCGTTTAGACGAAGATAAACCGATAGCTGGCCGCGATGGTGAACTATGTGGTTCAATACAAACGAACGCATCACTACGGCTTTCGGCATCGTAAAATAAACCTGCTCCCCGTTTCGCATTGTCCAATTTTCCATGAACGTCTGATCGGGCGTATTTTGCAGTGTCTGAATCGCCTCGGCAACGTTTTTGTCGAAATAATCCAGTAGATCGGCGTTAGTTTTCGGTTCGAACGGCTTGTAGTCCATCTTGGCAAAATCAAGCTCTGGGTGCTCCAATGTCGGCGGTGTCCAACCGAACATCTCGGCTATATGACTCGCCAATTTACCAAAACTCATCGATTTTTCATGCGGTTTCCAATCGAATTTCTCCTCCGGCACGCGCTCGATACACGTTCTTGCTGTTGCGGCTTCGTGTTCGATTTCGGCGATAAACGCGGATGCGATGCTGTTTGAAATTGCTGCTGAACTTGTACTCATAAAACACTCTCCTTTAAGTTAGATTTGAACGGACAAGAATCATAACAAATTCGTTTCACAGATGCAACATGAAACAAGAAAAAGGCGGGTATGTTTCACAAAGTCCACATATAGCCCGCCTGATAAATTTTCGGATATCTTACGCTTTTAACAAGTGCTTGGCAATAACCATACGCTGTATTTCCGAGGTTCCTTCGCCTATGGTGCAGAGCTTCGAATCGCGCCAGTATTTTTCTGCCGGATAGTCTTTAGTATAGCCGTATCCGCCATGGATCTGGACGGATTCTTCTGATACACGCACCGCAGTCTCGGATGCAAACAGCTTTGCCATTGCTGATTTCTGCGTTACCGGCTTGCCTGCGTCTTTCATCGCAGCGGCTTGAAGGGTCAGCAGGCGCGAACATTCAATTTGCGTGGCCATATCGGCGAGTTTGAACTGGATCGCCTGGAACTCAGAAATCGGCTTGCCGAACTGCTGCCGCTCTTTTGAATATTTGATAGCCGCTTCATAAGCGCCTTGGGCGATACCGACGGAAAGGGCCGCGATCGAGATACGACCGCCATCGAGAATCTTCATCGCCTGCAAAAATCCTTCGCCTTCATTTCCCAGGCGGTTTTCGTCCGGCACATAACAATCTTCGAAAACGACGGATGCTGTCTCCGATGCACGCATTCCCACCTTGTTTTCTTTTTTGTCGGAACGAAAGCCTTCCATCGACTTATCAAAAATGAAGGCGGATATTCCGCGGTTTCCTTTACCCTTGTCCGTAACTGCCACCGCAACAAGAGTTTCGCAGGCAATGGCATGCGTGATGAAGTTTTTCGACCCGTTTACCTTCCAGCCCCCGTTCGAGCGGACTGCGTTCGTCCGTGTTCCTGACGCGTCAGAGCCGGCCTGTGATTCAGTCAATCCCCATGCACCGAAGGATTCACCCTTCGCCAGTGGAACCAAATATTTTTGCTTTTGCTCTTCGCTGCCGAAAGTATAAATATGGTTCGAACAGAGCGAGTTGTGCGCCGCGACGGAGAGTCCGACCGAGCCGCAGACACGTCCGAGTTCTTCGATGATGGTTGCGTATTCCACATAACCCATCCCGGCACCACCGTATTCTTCCGGAAAAAGTGCACCCAAAAGGCCAAGTTCGGCCAGTTTAGGCCGAAGCTCGACCGGGAAGTGCTGTGCTTCATCCCATTCCATCACATGCGGCCGTATTTCGCTCTCCGCAAACTCGCGGACACTGAACTTGATCTGCAGTTGTTCTTCGTTTAATTCAAAATTCATAATTGTTTCAGTATAAGTAAAGATTATACTGGCATAATCCATAGCCAAATTCAAGCATTTTGCCGCCGGCTTCGTAACGATGTATTTCCGACATTTATTTAAGCGGGGCTTGCCCCGCAATCCGCAATCCGAACAGGCGGGCAAGCCCGCTTCTAAACGGTCGATTATTGCATGATTTCTGTTGTCTCAATTTATTGGTAAACTAAATTATATGAAGTGGGCCGACAATATTTTAACGACCGATGAGCAGGTGAGCGAGCTGCTTGCCGGGATTAAGCGCATTTCGGTTTTGGGTATCAAACCGGAAACGCATTCGTCGCAGCCCGCGTTCTACGT
>JANNGV010000365.1:0-2932 GCA_031404055.1 Chloracidobacterium sp. | reverse complement strand
CCAGGATCAGCTATGGCCCGGGTCCGTACCGGCAAATGATCGAATCACTTACAGACGCTGGTCGTGCCGCGTTTTTGTAAGCGAAAATGCGGAAGCCCGCACGAAGTAAGGCGATTCTGCGGACGTTGAATGTTTCGCCCTTACTTCGTGCGGGCTTCTGCAAATATTACTTGCTTTTTGTCACTAATAAAGTTACAAAGAAATTCATGCATATAGAATGGAAATCGAGCAGCGGTTCACCGTACTTGTTCAAGCAGTTCGGCGAGTGGCCGGGTGTTCACGTTCACCGGGCACACGTGATGCCGGGCCGAATGGTCGAGCACACCAATGCGTTTCATGAAGTGAATGTCCCCATAAACGGAACGCTTGTGACCGAAAAGGTTTCGGCGACCGGGAGGCGCGTCGTGACGCGAGGCGGCAGCGGCAACCTTTGCATAACGCCGGCCGGACAGCCGATCAGCGCCTATTGGGACGCACCGCTTGAGAACATGGGATTTTCGATCGACCCGCAATTCGTGACAAAAACGGCAACGGAAAATTATTTCTCGCCGAATTTCGAGTTTACCGAGATCTACAAAAAGCAGGACGCTCTGATCCAAAACATCGGCCTTACGCTGTTGGCCGAGGCAGAATCGGATACGCCGTCCGGCCAGCTTTTTACCGATTCGCTAATTCAAACTCTTACCTTGCACCTGCTTTCAAATTATTCAACCGCAAAGACCGCAGAAGTCATTAACGGCGGTTTATCGGGCTACAAACTTCGCCGCGTGAAGGAATTTATCGACGAAAATCTGGAAGAAGATTTGAGCCTTGCCGAAATTTCAGCCGTCGCCGAGCTCAGCCAGTTTCATTTCGCCCGCTCCTTTCGAAAGACGGTTGGTCTGACACCGCAGCAGTACGTCATGCGACAGCGGATCGAACGAGCAAAATTGCTGCTTTCTAACGCTGAACTGCCAATTGTGGAGATCAGCCTTCGCACAGGCTTTAAAAACCAGAGCCACTTCACGACCCTTTTCCGCAAATTCACCAAACTAACGCCGAAATCCTGGCGTGACCTCAAACTAGCATAGAAGAGGTTTCAACGCAGAGACGCGGAGACGCAGAGGAGGAATTTAACAGGATGGACAGAATGAACAGGATTTGTTCTATTCTATTTCTGCCTGCTTGATTCAAGCATCCTGACTATTCTTTTCATCCTGTTTAAAACCTCTGCTTCTCCGCGTCTCTGCGTTAAAAAAGCTTTTCAGCAATCTCAGAATACAAATCGCAACCAGCCGAAAGACCCGCTCGCCGCACATTTCGTAAACTCGCCTCAGACTGACAAAAGTCTAAGGAGATTTTTCATATGCGAGCTCTATTATGTCTTTGTACGCTTATATTTGCGGGCAGCGTTGGAGCCCAGTCGCCGTTATTGTCGCGTTCGTTTAGTGGCGGGACTGGATTTGCCAATAGCGGTGAGTTCGAGAAAGCCGCTAAAAGCTACCGGACGGCTCTGATGATCGCCCGGAATGAAGATATGCCGGCGGAATATCTCGTAAAAGTGCATTTTAATCTGGGCGTTTGTCATTATAGGCTTGGTAGGCGGCCAGAAGCTGTTTCGGAATTTGAAAGAGCTATAAAGCTTTCTCGCGGCACCTACCAGCGGGCGTACCGTGCGCTTGGGATGGTGGAATCGGAACGGAAAAATTGGTCCAATGCCCGGCGGGCCTTTCTCGAAGCGGTGAAATTGAGGGACGGGGACGGCGAGTCGTGGTTCGACTTGGCGTTTGTTTATTTAGCCGAGAAGGATTTTGAGAACGCCGGGGTGGCGTTTCGCAGATCAATCGAGAATCGCAGCGTCGATGCCGCTTTGGGGCATAACAACATCGGAGTTATTCTGGCGATGAATAATGATCTTGCGGAAGCTGAAAAAGAATTTGAAGCGGCGTTGACCGGATCGGGCGGGCGACTGATCGAGGCTCGGAAGAACCTTGAATTTTGCCGGGGTCTTAGATTGAGCCGGAGCGAATTGGTCGGTAAGGCTGACTTTAGTTTTGCAATTCGCCCGATGCAAATCGTGGCGGAATAACAGAGTCGGAACCGCCTGCGTAAGCGGGCTATAGTTCGGAGTTCGCTTCAGCGTGCTTGAGGCTAAGAACAAACTGAAGTTTGAACTCTGAACGCGGAATCATCTGTGATAATATTCTGTTTCACGGATGAAAAAATATGTTCTAAAACGCGATCAAAGCTCGTTGCCGGAGAGGCTGACACGCTATAAGAGCGAGCTTAATGAGGAGCAGTTCGCGGTTGTCACGGCACAGCCGAAGGCGACTCTCGTTGTCGCTGGTGCGGGGACGGGCAAGACGCGGGCGATAACATATCGGGTTGCGTATCTGATCGAACAAGGGGTTTCGCCACAGCGGATATTATTGGCGACTTTTACGAACAGAGCGTCGCGGGAGATGCTCCGGCGGGTTGAATCGCTTACCGGGAATCAGAATGTTCACCGCATCTGGGGCGGCACGTTTCACCGAATCGCGAATATGATGCTGCGTCGGCACGCTGTCAGCATCGGGTTCGACGGAAATTTCTCGATCCTCGACAGCGAGGACGCCCGCGATCTGATCAACATTTGCATCGAAGACGCCGCCATCGACACCAAGGCAAAACGCTTTCCAAAGGCCGATGTGGTTCAGGGCATAATAAGCTTTGCAAACAACACAGACCTGCCCGTAGATAAAGTCATCGCCGGAAAATATCCGTATTTTGAAATGCTCACGCAGCAGATAATGCGTGTCGATTCGATCTATCAGGACCGCAAACGCGAGCGGAACGTGATGGATTACGACGATCTGCTTTTGAACGTAAAGCGTCTGCTGATCGAAAAACCGGCCGTCGCCGAACTTTACGCCGAACAGTTTCAACATATCCTGGTCGATGAATATCAGGACAC
>JANNGV010000364.1:0-3916 GCA_031404055.1 Chloracidobacterium sp. | reverse complement strand
CGGGACGCGGACCGCGCAGTTGATACTGTCCTTGCGGGATGGCGAGATCAGTGATCCTCTCTTGACGCCTGAGGGCTTTCTCATCATTGAAGCAGGACAAACAGAATATCCAGGATATAGTCAAAAAATATCCTTGCGATCCTGTCAATCCTGTAAAATTATTCCTCCACGATATGGCCGTCGCGCATCCTGATAGTACGCGAGCAAACTGCCGCGGCCTCGGGGTTGTGCGTAATCATTATGATAGTCTGCCCGTATTTTGCGTTCAGTTCACGAAACATATTCAGGACGATCTGCGAATTTTCGGTATCGAGATTGCCGGTCGGCTCGTCGGCCAGGATGATCGCCGGGCTGTTTATCACCGCACGAGCCAATGCCACCCGCTGCTGTTCGCCTCCGGACAGCTCCAACGGTTTGTGATGCATTTTATCTTCCAATTTCAGCAGACGCAATACTTCAAGCCGGTTTCCGGAGCTATTGCCGCCGTTCCCCGAATGGATCTTTTCGGCAAGCTTCAGATTCCCGTCCGCCGTCAGGGTTGGAAAAAGGTTAAAACGCTGGAAAACAAAACCGATCTTTCGGCGGCGTATATCGGTGCGTTGGGCGTCCGAAACCTTTGAAAGGTCCTCGCCGTCAATAAGGATCTTGCCGCTTGTCGGGCTCAGCAACCCGCCAAGCAGATGAAGCAGCGTCGATTTTCCGCAGCCGGACGGCCCCATTATGGCAACGAATTCACCCTGTTCTATCTCCAGCGAAACACCGCGAAGAGCGGGCACCGCCATTTTTCCGATCATGTAGGATTTGACCAGATTCTCCGTCTGTAGGATCGTTGTCATCGAAAATGGTTTATTGAAATCGCGTAGCCGAATTAATATTAGTGTTGCTGACCGGCTTTTGCGCGGTTACGTCCTGCAATTTCTTATCGAGATCGACCACTTCCAATTCCCATGTGTTTTGCAGTACGAACGCCGCAGCCGGATACTTTCTTCCTATCTTTACCGATTCCGGCATCTGATACGTCAGCTTCATCGAATATTTTTCCTGCGGGCGCGTTACGATTATCTGCAGCGGCAGCCGGTTATACTCGCCGGTGTCGGTCAAATTGCCCTCAACGCCGTAAACGATATCCGATTCGATCTCGCCTTTTGTGTCAAAAATTTGTTGGCGTGCAAGACGAATACCGCCTACGCGATCGAACCAAAAACGCCGGGTGACCCGTAATTCGCCATCGTCCTGCTTCGCAAATTCGTCAAGCAGATAATATCCGCGGTTGACCTTTCTTATAGGTGACTTTTTGCTTAGCAAGACATCTTCTTCGAGCTGGAAAATCGTGCTGTGCGTGTATATGTGTGCATTATCCGTCGGGCGAACCAGCATAGCATCCGTAAAATGCTGCGGCCGAAGATTGGCAAAGGCGTTGACGTTCTGCTTGGTCGCGGTGCCCTTGTCGCCATTCGAGGCGTCGAGGTCCTTTTGCAGCTTTGAATAATCGGCGTTGTTCGTTCCCATCACGAACTTTTTATACTTTCCGCTGCCTCCGTCCTGCAGGATAGCGACGCGGAATTTTTCGCCGTCGGACGTCATTTGGGCGACATCGGTTTTGATCACCGGAACCTTTACGGTCAGCAAAATACTTGCCGGCCGCTGTACGACTACTTCGCCGTCCGCCGCCCGATAGACCTCTTTGCTGCCAAATTGAGCGAAGGAGTTATCCTCGAATTTGAGGTCCATTTGCGCCTTCATCGATTCGACGCGCGCAAAACGGCCCACTTCGTCCATAAGTTGTTTTTGAGTCGCGTCCGTGGTTGCCAAAAGCGTCGCCGTTTTTTGGTCGGACTTGACGATGTTACAACCTGAAAAAAATAACGTAGTGGCGAGGAGAATAAATGTATATGATTGCAAACTACTGATTTTAGTTAACATCTTCAGTTTCTGATGTCCTTGCTAAGCGCCGTGTTGTCTATCGAAATAATCGCGTAAATCAAGCGAGAAACATATCAAGCCGAGAATAATAGCATGTTAAAAGTGATACACCTAACCAACTAAAAGACGCGGTGACGATAGGATTTTTGCCCCTCGCACCGCGTTTATTTATTGATTTAGGTTATATTCAGCTCGAAAAAACACCTGTCGCCCGTGTCAGATAATCCTGCATTGTGTAGGCAAACATAATCGCCATCCAGAAAAAACTTGCGATCGCGGAGAGCCAAATAAGCTTTGGGCTCCAGTAAACATGCATAAAAAAGAGCATGACGAATGTCATTTTCGTAAATGCGATGACAAGTGCGACAAGCGTATTGGCACCCGGAAAGATCCAGTCCAGGTCCATTTGCGCGGTAACATAGGTCGCAATCGTACCGACGACGAGAATCGCGAATATTCCGAGATATTTCGGAATATTCATATGCTCATGCTGTACGTGTTCCTCGTGTGCTTCGTGTGCGTCCGCCATTTATTCTCCCTTAATGCAAAAAGTGTCTGCCCAGCAGGTAAAGCAGCGGGAACAGAAAGATCCAGACTATGTCGACAAAGTGCCAGTAAAGCCCCGACATCTCGACCGGCATGAAGTAATCAGCGCTGTAATATCCGCGCCACGCCGTCCACAGCAGCCAGGTCATTAACCCGAGGCCGACGATCATATGCAGCGCGTGCAGGCCGGTCATGACAAAATAGATCCAATAGAAGATCTGCACCTTGTCTCGGAATTTATTGGCGTCGATCTGCCCATTTGAGAAGTAACCGATCCTTTCGTCGCTCGTCAGGTAACCTTCATCCTGCGCCAATTTCGCCAATGAACAGTCAGCCCAAAGAAATTCGCCTCGCGGATTTACATACGCATGTTTCGTCTCTCCGTGTTCAACCTCATAACACGGCTTTTCCACCACCGGCTCGGTAGCATGATCTGCGCTGTGGTCGGGCCTAACTTTCTTGTTCAGGCCCGCCACGGGAATCAGTCCATCATTGTACTTAGCGGTATATTCGACGGCTTTTACGCCGAGAAACACGGCACCGAATATCATCGTCAGAACGATCAAAGCAACCTGCTTCATCCGGTCGCCTTTCTGCGCGTAGTAAACCGTCAAAGCCATCGTCAAACTGCTGACGATCAGAACGAGCGTGTTGACGAATCCCATCACCACGTCCAGATGGTTACTGCCCGCGGCAAAAGCCATCGGGTACTTTGAACGGAAAACTAGATACACCGTAAAAAGGCCGCCAAAAAACATGATTTCCTGGACAAGAAACATCCACATCCCGATCGAGACGCTCTCTTCCTGCTGCTTCATGTCCTCGAACTGGTGCTGAAGTCCCGGTTCGAGATAAACGAATTTGTCTGATGCGTGTGACGACATTATTTTATAGAGAATTCAAACAGGATATTCAGGATGGATAGAATGAAAAGCGGAAATCCTGTTTATCCTGTTCATCCTGTTCAAATTTACGTAACTGTGGACACGGCTTCCCTGCGTTTCGCTTCCTCAATATCCAAACCGCTTTCCTCACCGAATTCGTATGCTTCCCACGTAACGACCGGCATAACTTCGAAGTTCTCAGTCGGTGGCGGCGATGCGGTCCTCCATTCCAGTCCCGGCAGCATCCACGGATTATCACCCGCCGGCTTGCCAAAGAACAGCGAATGCACGAGATACACGACCGGCATCATAAGCCCGACGCCCAACACGGACGCTCCGGCGGTCGAAAAAATGTTCAAAACCTGCATCTCTTCGGGGTAAGAAGCATAACGCCGCGGCATTCCCTGGTACCCGAGAATGAATTGCGGGAAGAATGTCAGATTGAACCCAATAAACACAAGCATCGCAGAGATTTTGCCCCAAAATTCGGAGTACATCTTTCCGGTCATTTTCGGCCACCAGTAGTGGATGCCGCCGAGATATGCGATCACCTGTCCGCCAAC
>JANNGV010000363.1:0-5632 GCA_031404055.1 Chloracidobacterium sp. | reverse complement strand
CCGATATTGCCTTTTACATCGGCGAAAATGAAATTCTGCGCGGCACCGCCGTATTTCTTGAGCGCGGTTTTGAAGTCATCCCAATTTCTGGCCCGGTTCCATTGGTAGAAGGTCTCGAATTCATTGTTCTGGGGGTCGAATGCAGTCCACTTAAGAGCGTACTTTTTGCCGCCCTCTTCAAGAATTATCGGACCGTTGCGTGTCTCGACCACATCGACAGTTATAGGTTCCGTGGCCGGGCTGAGCGGATTAGCGCGAACATTTATCGTTTCCCTGCGGACAATGCTCGCCTGCCATCCGGTTGGTGTTTTATATTCGCCCTTTTCGTTAAAGGTCTCCAAGTAGAGATCCTGAACATCCGGCCCGACGTTCGTTGCTCCCCACGCAATATTTTCGTTGTGGCCGAGAATGATGCCGGGGACGCCGGGGAAGGTCACCCCCGAAACGCGCATGTCAGGTGTCGAAAGATGAGCCAGATACCAAATGCCGGGAGCCGTCGCGGCAAGATGCGGGTCATTTGCGAGCAGCGGTTTGCCGTCCGCGGTGTGTTTGCCGGAGATTACCCAATTGTTGCTTGCGGCCAGTTCTTCGGCGTAAAGACCGACACGCTCAAGCGAGGCTCTTCTGATCGCTTCGGTCGCGTTTGCAGCGGCTAAAAGCGACGGCGAGAGTTCAACGCGACTGTCGGCAACGGCAGCTATCGCGACGGTTTTTGTATCAGTGCCGAAAAGGACGACATCATACGGAGTGACCTGATTCGTAAGGTCGGACAGTTTGTCAGCCGGAAGGTTTTGCAGTGATGCACGGAGCAGATCGTTCCTCCAGGTCGAGCTGAGAGCGTCGGACAATATCTTGCCGACGACGATGGTGTCCGACGCCTTCCAATCGCGGGGCCGATACTGCAAAATCTTGAATTCGACCGGCATTGTGTCGGCGTCAAGCGACGCGATATAAGCATTAACCCCTTTGGCGTAATTATCCAAGGCGGCTCGAAGCTCGGGAGTCAGGAACTCGAGATTTTCTTCGGCGATCTTTGCAAAATTGAACCTCCGCCAACGTTTGTCTTCCTCAAGCACGGCCTTGCCGAATATCTCAGCTGTTTCACCGCGTGCAAGCCGCCGCATCAGGTCCATCTGCCACAGACGGTCGCTGGCCGTTGTGTAACCCTGAACAAAGTATAGATCGGCGTCCGTTTTTGCTTCGATGTATGGAATGCTTCGGCCATCGCGCCGGACGGTTACTTCTCTCGAAATTCCTTGAATAGTGGTTGTCGTTTGGGAATAATTTGAGGGTGAGAAGATGGACAAAAAGATTAAACAAAATAGGATTCGCTTCATGAAAGAAACGATAAATTATTTGCAGCCTGACGGCAAGCCGGTGCCGTAAGCCATTGCCGTGACTAATACTTTTGGGTTAAACTCTTGCAAACATTCGAAGGAACTCATTTATGAAATTTGCTAAAACCATAGTGCTTTTCGCTGCCGCATTTCTATTGTGGGCCTGCGGTCAAACTCAATCACCAAATATTGCGGTGAATAATAACGCCGCAAAGCCCGCGGCATCACCGCGCCTGGAAGCTTCGCCCGCGGTAGATGAACTCGCGATAGGCAGAACACTTTACACGGATAACTGTGCCGCCTGCCATAAGGAAAGCGGGACTGGCGGGAAAATGGAGATCGAAGGTAAATCCATCAATCCTGACGATCTTACATCCGCGAAGATCAAAGCCTTCTCGGACGACAAGATTACCGGATACATCTATAAAGGTGTCGAGGACGAAGGCATGCCGGCATTTAAGGATAAACTGAGCGAAGCCGAAATACGCGAAGTGGTGCGGTACGTAAGAGCCGGAATTCAAAAATTGCCGGTTCCGGCGGCGAGCAAACCCCAATAGATCCGACAGTTTGCTTTTCGTAAGACCGCAAACTAAACTTTTAGACAGTACGCACCCGTAGCTCAGCTGGATAGAGTATCTGACTTCGAATCAGAGGGTCGCAAGTTCGAATCTTGCCGGGTGTACCAATTCTATCAATTACTTAGGCTGCCGGAATGGCAGCTTTTTCGTTTTGTTGATCCAAGATAAGTTTGAATATGCGATTCGCCACCCCGGTAAAGCGCCGCGAAAGGATTTAGCGGCTAAATTACGACTTAAGGGCGTATAATCAAAAAAAAAACGGAGGAGGCTTTGGTATGGACTTCTACTTTCTTCTTTTCTCATTGTTCTTCCCGCGAATCGTGCTGATCGTGTATTTCTTTCAGCACTGGTATCCGGCGAATAACGTTGCGCCTTGGGCAGATGTTTTGCTGGGTGCATTTATGCCGCGGGTTCTGATACTGATTTACATCTATCAGAATATGGGTTATGACAACATTTGGTTTGCGGCCCATCTGGTCGTTGCGATACTGGCGTATTTAGGCGGAAGCCGCGAGACTGTTAAACGGCGGAGAAGACGCGAAGATTAGTTTAGTGTGTGATCACGAGTAGAAATAGTGGCATAACTTACTGCGTGTTGCCTGGTCGTCGTGAATCTATTTTTGCTGCCTGATCGAAGCGATAAACATAGATAATGAAAAACGTCAAAAAAGAGAATTTACCGCAGAAATTATGCTTTCACTGCGGCCGTCCGTTCATGTGGCGCAAGAAATGGGAAAAGGTTTGGGATTCGGTTAAGTATTGCAGCGACGCATGCAGAAAAGCCGGCAAATGAAGAAAGCAGCCATTATCTTTCCATTTCAGCTTTTTGAGCGGCATCCAGCGTTGGAAAATGTATCGAAAGTCTGTTTGATCGAAGAATGGCTGTTGTTTCGTCAATTTCCCTTTCACAAACAAAAACTGGTTCTACACCGTGCGTCAATGCAGGCCTTTGCGGAAAAGCTTCGCCAGAAAGAGTATTCGGTTGATTATTTCGCGGCGACGGACAAGCTTTGCGATATCAGGTTGTTGATTGACGCTCTGGCGACGCGTGGTTTTGAGACTCTTCAGTATGTTGATGTTGTCGACGATTGGCTCGAAAATCGTATCGCCGAAGCTTGTGGGCGAAACGGGATCAAGTGCTCGGTATGTCCAACTCCATATTTTCTAAATCAAAAGAGCGAAACGGACGAGTATTTTGACAAACGGAAACGGTATTTTCAGACCGATTTTTACATCGATCAACGGAAGAAGCGCAATATCCTGATCGATGGCTGGCAAAAACCGAATGGCGGTTCGTGGACCTATGACGTTGATAACCGCAAGAAATTCCCTAAAGGATTACAGGCCCCGAAAATCGATTTCCCTTCAGAAAACAAGTGGGTGAAGGAAGCCAAAATCTATGTCGGCGCGAATTTTGCGGACAATTATGGATCGACTGAGAATTTCGGCTATGCGACAACGCATGCGGAAGCCGAGACGTGGATGCAGCAATTCTTTATCACGCGTTTTGAGAAATTCGGTGATTTTCAGGACGCGATGGTCAGGGACGAAGCAGTGCTGTTCCACAGCGTTCTGACGCCGTATTTAAATACTGGTTTACTGACGCCGAACCAGGTCCTGTCGGCCGCGCTCAAAGCGGGATCTGAGTACAAAATTCCGCTTAACTCGTTGGAAGGATTTGTTCGCCAGATCATCGGCTGGCGCGAATTTATCAAGGCGGTTTATGAACGTGAGGGGCGAACGCAGCGCACAAAAGACTTTTGGAAATTTTCCCGCAAGATTCCGAATTCCTTCTACGACGCCACGACCGGAATCGACCCCGTGGACGATTGCATAAGGAAAGTATTGAAGTCAGGGTATCTACACCATATAGAGAGGTTGATGATCGTCGGCAATTTTATGCTGCTTTGCGAATTCGATCCGGATGACGTTTATCGGTGGTTCATGGAAATGTTTATCGACGCCTACGATTGGGTGATGGTGCCTAACGTTTATTCCATGAGCCAATTTGCTGACGGCGGTCTGATTACGACAAAGCCTTACATCAGCGGCAGCAACTATGTTATCAAGATGAGCAATTACAAAAAAGGAGATTGGTCTGAGATTTGGGACGCATTATTTTGGCGGTTTATGGATAAACAGCGAGAGTTTTTCTCGCGGAATCCACGGCTCGGAATGCTCGTGCGGACTTTCGATAAGATGCCTGCGGACAAACGCGTAGGGCTATTAACGATGGCTGAAAATTACCTGGAAACGCTGGATGCATAAGGAAACTGTTATGAAAAAACATATCGTGATAGTCGGGGCAAGCAAAGGCATCGGTTACGCTTTAGCCAAAAGTCTGTCGACGGGTGGGCATTCGATAACGGCTTGGAACAGAAGCGAAGGCGAGCTGGCAGCACTCGAAAACGTCAATTATGAGTTTTACGATGCTGCGGAATCCACGGATTTGCCGGACGTTGACGGCGCGGTCGATGGCATTGTCTATTGTCCGGGCAGCATAAATCTGAAGCCCTTTCATCGGCTGACGGAAAAGGATTTTGTTGACGACTTCAATATAAATCTGCTTGGAGCAGTCAGAACGATTCAGAAGCTGCTTCCGAACCTGAAAGAAGCGGATGAGCCGTCAGTAGTTTTGTTCAGCACGGTTGCGGTCCAGACCGGAATGGGATTTCATGCGTCGGTTTCAGCCGCAAAAGGCGCCGTCGAGGGGCTGACGAGATCTCTCGCCGCCGAGTTTGCGCCGAAGATACGGGTTAATTGCATCGCACCGTCGCTGACCGACACTCCACTGGCCGACAGGCTATTGAATACACCCGAGAAACGCGAGGCTTCGGCCGCGAGAAATCCGCTGCAAAAGGTCGGGACACCCGACGAAGTTGCGTCGATGGCGGAGTTTTTATTAACCGGAAATTCCAGTTGGATAACCGGGCAGATATTCCACGTTGACGGCGGGGCTGGCTCAATCCGATAACGGTGGCTTATATGTCGGGAACCCAAAACGTCCGGCCGTTGTCGGTGACTCGTTTTAATCCTAGGGCCGGCAGTTCACCTTCTTTTACGCCGAGATAGGTGAAATGCGGCAGATCGGACGTCACCGTCTGATACCAGCCGTGTTCGGCAAGGATCGTGCGGACCTTTTCATTTTCGTGCTCGTTAACATCGAACGCCAGCATTGACAGATGCTGCGATGTACCCGGAGGTGCGACCGAATAGATAATGGACTTTGACAGGTCTTTTGCAAACCAGATACCTTTCGCCTCAAGTTTAAAGACTTCGGGGACCTGCTCGTACGGTGACAGGGATTTTATGCGGTCGGCGTCCGACTGCGCAATTTTGCCTAAGCCAACCCAGTGTTTAAGAGCAGGATCGACGCGGCTTGCCCACAATTCGATCGTTTCGCCATAGGTGCGTTTGGCCGAATCCGCTCCGCGCGGCAAGATGGATAATCGATGCAAACCAGCAGCCTCGACAGCCTTAAGCAAAGCGTTCATAGCGGGCGCCTGAAGCTCCAGGCAGAAGGGGCCGATGATTGCCTCGGCTTTTACCAACTCAGACTGAAATTCGAAAACTTCAGTCTCGCCGCTGAATACGACGGTTCGCGGGGCGGTCACGCCGCCTTTTGCCACAAAAACGCTGCCGTATTCCCGCTGCAGCAGCAATTCAACAGGACTGTCCGGCATTACAAATCCCGCAGGCAGAGCCGCGAGATATAAG
>JANNGV010000362.1:0-3421 GCA_031404055.1 Chloracidobacterium sp. | reverse complement strand
TTCACCTTCGGGGCCTGGCTTTTGCCAGGCCCAACTGCAAAGTTGAATTGAAAACCTTCCCCGGCATCTACAACGTTCGCAAATCCTTCTTTTTCGGCTAGGCTCGCGAATCGAATGAACGAACTCATTCCCCATTTTGTTGGCGGCGAAAAACGGAGCTCACATACAGCTTCAATTAGCGATGGATTTTTGTATTTGGGCTCGTTCAAATCTAAGACACCTGAGTTTTGTCGCTATATCATTTAACTATCAGTACTTTAACAGTATTCTATCAGAAAGCGCACTACCCCAAGTAGTTTGTTCAAATTATCGATAAATTTTTCAAGTTCGCTAGCCAAAAAAATCTATCGACTTTGACTCACTATGTAGCAGCTTTTCCGTTCGCAATCAGCGTAGGGTATTTGCCGCTCCAGCAGGCCGTGCAGGATGTGCTGTTGTCGATGCCGATGGCGGCTAGCATGCCTTCCTGCGACAGGTAGCCGAGGCTGTCGGCGCCGATGAAGTCGCGGATAGCGGAAACATCCGTCCGGGAGCGATCGGAGAGAACCATCCCGTCAGCCGACCACCCCGCCGCGGAAACCGCGTCACCCCTCCTCAAACCAGGAGGGGAGCCAAATCCTGCCACCCTTCCTTCGTAAGAAAGGGTGCTGAGACGGGCGGCGATTAAGTCTTTTTCGTTGGGTGTATCGACACCGTAGTAGCAGGAATGCATGGTCGGAGGGCAGGAGATACGCATGTGAACCTCTTTTGCACCGGATTCGCGGACCATCTGGACTATCTTTTTTGAGGTCGTGCCGCGGACTATGGAATCGTCAACCAGCACAACGCGGCGGCCGTTTATCAGGTCTTTGATCGGGTTTAATTTGAGCCGCACACCGAACGAGCGGATCGACTGCGAGGGCTCGATAAAAGTGCGGCCGACGTAGTGGTTGCGGATGATCGCCTGCCGATAGTTGATGCCGGATTGGCTGGCAAATCCGATAGCGGCCGAAACGCCGGAATCCGGGACGGGGACGACAATATCCGCGTCACAGGGATGCTCGACGGCAAGCTGCTTGCCCATTTTGTGCCTCGATTCGTTGACCGAACGGCCAAAGATGGTCGAGTCGGGCCGCGAGAAATAGACGTGCTCGAATGTGCAGACCGAACGCGGTTTCTCGTTGAATGGCTTTGATGTGCGGAGGCCGTTTTCGTCGACGATGATCATCTCGCCAGGCTCGACCTCGCGAATGTACTCGGCGTCTATCAGATCGAACGCACAGGTTTCCGAAGCGACGCACCACGCCTCGTTCAGCTTGCCCAGCACGAGCGGGCGAAAGCCGCGCGGATCGCGAACGGCGATGAGAGATTTGGGCGTCAGAAAGAGCAGCGAGAAGGCGCCTTCGGTTTCTTTAAGAACCTTTTCTATCGCCTGGATCACATTCGGCGCTTGCGTTCGGGCGATGCCGTGCAGAAGCGTTTCGGTATCGGAGGTGGACGAGAATATCGCGCCTTCCTTTTCCAGTTCCCTTCGTCTCGCCTCCGCAAACGGCAGATTTCCGTTATGACACACCGCAATGTCGCCGTGCTGACAGGTGACGGAAAAAGGCTGCACTTCTTTGATAGTGTTGCGTCCGGTCGTCGAATATCGCGTATGCCCGATCGCGCTCGAACCCGTCAACTTTCTTAGCACATCCTCACTCAATACATCAGCCACCAGGCCCTGCGAGCGAAACTGGTGCAGATCACTGCCATCAGCCGTAACGATGCCGCAAGCTTCCTGCCCGCGATGCTGCAACGCGAATAGGCCAAGCTGCGTGATGGTCGAAGCCTCCGCATGGCCGAAAATGCCGAAAACGCCGCATTCCTCGTGAAATTTGTCTAAAACCAGATCCATGTAGTTCTATTTTGCCACAAAAGGAATTATACCGCAGACACACCGAAGAGGAATTTTTGCCGCAGATGAACGCGGATTGACGCGGATTTTATAGCAGAAAGTTCCAAAATCCGTGTCAATCGCGTTTATCCGCGGCAAAAACAGCTTTTCGATCTTATTCATATCATCCGGTGTGTTGAGGTTGGAAAAGAAATGATCGTAGCCAGCAAGGTGCGAGTATTTAGACGGCTTGACGATTCTCGGCGTCAGCGAGGTCACGATCTCACTCATCGGCGGGGAAACGCGTGGGTGATCGATGATTTCTTGCATCAGCGGTTGGGCGGCTTTGACTTCGTAAAAAGCGCAGAGCGGCTGCAGGCGGCCGTCGGGCTGTTCTGGAACGACTGTGCCGAATTCGTCAGAAATGCCTTCCGCGAGGAACCGCAGCAGATCGGATGTGACGAATGGATAATCGCAAGCAAGCAGCAATATCCATTCTGTTTGGGCATACGAAAACGCGGCGTGGAGGCCGCCGAGCGGGCCGCGGCCTTCGACCAGATCGAAGATGAAAGGAGCGTCTAGGGCGAGCGCTTCGGTAGCGAATTGCGTTTTGTTTCCGGCGACTAAAGTTGTTTTAGAGGCGATGCCGGATTCGCGAACGGTATTCAGCGAACGCTGCGCGAGCGTCACTCCGCCGACGGCAACAAACGCCTTGTCACGGCCAAGGCGGCTCGAACGTCCGCCAATCAAAATGTATGCTTCGATGTCCATTTAGGCGGCGGGTTTGACGGAGATGATAACGCATTTCGAAGTCGGCGTGTGGCTGCCGCGAGCTACGCTGCCGAGCGGGACGAGCGGATTTGCTTCGGGAAAATAGGTCGCGGCGCAATCGACCGGGATTGGATATGAGACGACGATAAATCCCGAAACCCGCCGTTCGCCGTCGTCGAAATGGCTCGTAATATCGACGGCTTGGCCCGCTTGCAGGCCGAGATCGGCGATGTTTTGAGCATTCATAAAGATCACGCGGCGGCTGCCTTCGACGCCGCGATAACGGTCGTGGAATTTGTAGATCGTTGTGTTGAACTGGCCGTGTGAGCGGATCGTCGTCATAAAGAGCCTTCCTTTTTCGAGCTCGATCTTTTCCAATCGGTGAGGCTTGAACAGGGCCTTTCCGGTCGGCGTCGTGAATTTGCCCTCGTTCGGCGGATTCGGCATGTAAAACCCCGCTTTGTCACGGATGCGCTGGTTATAGTTCTCACAGCCGGGCACAACGCGCGAGATGGCATCGCGGATTTTGTCGTAATCGGCGGTCATCGCGTCCCAATCAACCGTCGTATTGTTGCAGAGCGTTATCTTCGCCATTTGGGCGACAATCCATGTTTCGCTTCGCAAATGTTCCGAGGCCGGCTCGAAAATGCCTTTGGACATCTGAACGTTGAGCATCGTGCTTTCGGTGGAGACAAACTGCGGAGCGCGGACGCCCTCGTCCGCAACGGACGACGCTTCGTCGCTCAAAGTTCTTTGACCCTCGCGGACGGTGGCGTCCACGCTCCGATCTATTTC
>JANNGV010000361.1:0-3523 GCA_031404055.1 Chloracidobacterium sp. | reverse complement strand
GTTTTTAGCCGCCGTCGCAAAATCCCGGACGGTTTGCTTTATCTCTTCGGCCGTCAAAGCCCGCGGCTCGACAAATTCTTTCATGCCGTCATCGGTGTAGTTCTGGCCGGCGGCTTTAACAGCGGACGGCGCGACCGGCTTCTGATTATCCGGCAGAAAATCCGGCAGGGCGATTCGGCCCGTGTGAAACAACTGCATGAAAATCCTCCCGCCTTTTGCATGCACGGCTTCTGCCACTGAGCGCCAGGAATCGATCTGTTCGCCTGTATATATACCAGGCGTTCGCACATAGCCTTTCGCCATCGGTGAAACGTTAACTGCCTCAGTTATAAGTAGGCCGCCCGACGCTCGCTGAGCGTAATACTCCGCGGCATAGTTCGGCTGGATTCCCTCTTCGTCAGCACGACTCCGCGTCATCGGGGCGAGTATGATCCGGTTTTTTAATTCCAGATCGCCAATTTTCAATTTATCGAAAAGTGTTGTCATTTTTTATTCTTCTCCCTTTGTTCGAAAAAAATTTTTAAGTTCTTAGAAAACCTATTTTATCAATCCTGATCGAATCCTTTTATTCCTTCTTGTTCATCTTGCTCAGTGGTTGTCCCTTTTGACCACCGAAAAAGAATCAAGAATAAGAGGAACAAAACCGGAACATTTCGATACATTTCAGTTTCCGTCAAAAAAGTAGAGATAGGTTTTTCAAAAGAACTTTTAGTCTTTATCAAAATTCGCTCGTTTGCCCGCCGCGGCCATCGATACAATTTTCTCCACCCTGGCCTTTCGCGTTTCGGCCCGCTTTGCAGTACCCAGCCAGTAAAGAATCATTTTCCTTGCTGAATCCGTAAAACCTTCAAAATTCACCCGTGCTGTTTTGTTTTTCGCAAGAGCCTTCAACAAGTCATCGGGTGTTTCCAGATTGTCGCTCGAATTCAATGCGTCCCACGAACCATCCTTTTTTGCCTCATCGATTTTCGCCAAGCCGAATGATGTCATCGATCCCGCGGCGATCATGGCTGCCACCCGCTCCTTGTTCGATTTCGACCAGACACTTTTCGGCTTTCGCGGCGTGAACAGAAGTTTCGACCTTTCGTCATCGAACTTTCGCCCCAGCGAATCTATCCATCCGAAGCACAATGCTTCTTCTACCGACGCGTCATAAGTGACACGCGGTTTGCCGGTATGTTTCTTAAAAAACACGAACCAGATGCCCGGCGATAAATCGTGATTCACCTCCAGCCATCTACGCCAGTTATCGCGGGTAAGCGCATGGAAGTTATCAAACTCATCTATTTTGCCCATTTGCCAATCAAGCGCCGACCGATTTCGGTTTCGCACTTTTCCACACTTCCGCAACTATCTCGTATGACTTTAGCCGTGCTGCATGATCGTAAAATATGCCGTTTATCATCAGCTCGTCCGCCTGTGTTTCATCGACAAATTTTTCCAACCCGACTTTTACCGCCGCTCGATCCCCAATAACGGAGCCGCCCAGGCGAGCGTCTACCATAGCCTTTTCCTGAGGCGTCCAGATCGCTTCCATGTCATCGACTGGCGGCTTTATCTTGCCGGGCTTTCCGCGGATCAAAGCCAGAAACGATTGGTGCTGCGACGTCGCAAGCCGCTCGGCTTCTTCATTCATATCCGCCGCAAAAACGTTTAGGGCAACCATTGCATACGGCTTTTCCAGATCGTCTGAAGCTCGAAAATTCCTTCGATAAAGCTTTAATGCGGGCAGCGTATTCTCGGGCGAAAAGTGAGCGGCGAAAGCGAACGGCAGGCCTAATTGTCCGGCAAGCTGTGCCGAAAAACCGCTTGAACCGAGGAGCCAGACCGGAATATCGATCCCGCCGCCGGGAACTGCCCGCACCTTTTGGCCTTCGATTGGAGTTTTGAAAAAATACCGAAGCTCCTGCAGCATCTCAGGAAAGTCATCGCCATCATTCTCCAGTCTTCGCCGCAAGGCATGGGCCGTAATGCGGTCACTGCCCGGAGCACGCCCAAGCCCGAGATCGATGCGGCTGGGATAAAGAGACGCAAGCGTGCCGAACTGTTCCGCTATAACCAGCGGGGCGTGATTTGGCAGCATTATGCCCCCGGCACCGACGCGGATCGTCGATGTTCCGCCCGCAATATGGCCGATAACTACCGACGTTGCTGCACTGGCAATGCCGGGCATATTGTGATGTTCGGCCAGCCAGAAACGGGTGTAACCCAAACCTTCAACGTGCCGTGCAAGCGATAGCGAATTGCGAAAGGAATCCGCCGCAATGCCGCCTTCGACAATCGGCGAAAAGTCTAAGGCAGACAATGGAATTTCATTAAACTTGCTCATTTACTTCCCTTAACGCAAAATCCTTGTCACCCTCAACCCCTTGCGGAAAGAGCTTTTGCCGCTTCGCTGCCGGTAAGCTCCTTGTTGTAGATCGCCGAATCAGGCTGTTGACTCCTGCCGCCCTCGTGCAAAAAGCCGGTATCAACCGCGGCAAAACCGATCTCCTCGATAAGCTTTGCGACGGCTTCTTTAGCTTGAGAATCATCGCCCGCAACAAATATTGCGCGTCTCTCCGCCAGCGGCAGGTTCGTGTCGCCCTTCGTCCTTAAATGCTCAAACCAGATAGTATTAAATCCTTTCACAATTCTTGCACCAGGCAAATGATTCGCAAGCAATTCGCTCGATGTTGTCTCACTGCTGTCAAGGGCGGCGATCTGGCCGTCCCGTTCGGGATAATAATTGTTCGAATCGATGACGATTTTCCCCGCCCAGCCATTTGTAGGTAGTTCAGCATATTTGCCGAGCGGTATCGAAATAAAAATGATGTCTCCAAAATCTATCGCATTCGCCACGGTCGAGGCGGTCGCGTTGTCGCCCAACTCGGCGGCCAGATCATCGAGTGTCTGCGGACCGCGTGAATTGCTTATCGCTACCTCATGTCCCGCTTTAACAAAAAGCCTGGCGGCATTTGCTCCAATGTTGCCCGCGCCGATAATTCCTATTTTCATTTTCGTGTCTCCTTTTTCAGATCGTCAAAACGACCTTGCCTGTTGTCCTTCTTCCCTCGATCGCCGCGTGTGCCTCGGCGACTTTTTCGAATGGAAACTCCGTTACCTGTATCTTTAATCTGCCTGCTCCGATATGTTCGAGCAGCTCTTTTGTAAATCGAATCCGGTTCGCAACCGTTTCGTTCGTCAACCAATATCCGCGGACGATGTGATTTTTCTGCATAAGCAAAAGCACCGAGAGCCGATAATCCTCGCCGCTTGCCGCGCCGTAGACCCACATCGTGCCGTTCTTTGCCAGCACTTTCAGGTTGTGCCCGACGATGTCGCCGCCGACCATTTCAATAATCCAATCGACACCTTTATCATCGGTCGCTTCAAGGACCTGATCGGTCCAATCGGCCTCGGTGTAATTGATCGCAAAATCAGCTCCGAGCGACGTGACAAGCTCAAGTTTCGTTGTGCTAGACGCAGTGCCGATTACCTTCAATCCCTTATGCTTGGCTAGCTGAACGATCAAGCTGCCAAC
>JANNGV010000360.1:0-2262 GCA_031404055.1 Chloracidobacterium sp. | reverse complement strand
GACATTGTCGCTAACTCGGCGGCCTGTTGATCGTCACCGGCGAGCGCCACGTCAAAGGCGTCGCGTGAAAAACCGGCTACGTCCAGAACGCGGGCGAATTTATCGGCGGTAACGGTCCATTGGGCCGAATCGGCCGAGCGCGGCGACGGGGTTTTTCGCGGCGTGGCAATCGTGTTCGAATACATTATCCGGACATATGGCCGGTTGGTCGCGTAAAAGCCGATCTCGGCCTTGTATTCCGTGTCGGCATCAACGTCAAACCACCACGAGCCACCGGCGTCGATAGCGTGGATCTGTTCCGTGTCGTTCTTTAAATTTACAAGCTTTAAAACAAGCGTATAGCTTCCGGTTTCGCCGATCGCGCGATTTAGAATGTGGAAAGGATTTTTGCCTACCGACCAGTAGAAATAAAGCCGGTTGGGCGATTGCATGAGCAGTTTTGCGCGGTTTTCTTTTGGAAGATCAGGAAGTTTCGGCACGGCAAGCTCGAGAAATGCGGGCGAGTATTTTTCCGTTTCAAACTCTTCAGCGTCCGATTCCGCCTCTATCGCATCGGCCGAATGAACGGCGGCAATAGCACCGCGAACCCCCGACGAAGACGACACGCCCTCAATATCGGCAACATCAAATTCGACAAAATCTTCGCTCTTCGGATCGATCGCCTTCGACAATCGCTTTGTAACTTTCTCGGCCATAAAAATGCGAACTAAATATCTGAAAAACTCATTGTGCCGTTGACACACGGAAAATCATCAACCGCGTTATTTCCTACTTTTCGTTCTTGTTCGGTTTTTGTTCGTCTTTTTCCGTGGTCAAGATCTAAATTCGACCACGGAACAAGATGAACAGGAAAGGAACAAGAACGAACAAAACGAAAGCACTTGCGCTGCGCAGCACTCTTCCCGCAGCCAAAATTGCCATGCCAACGAAACCTTGATTATGCTGTGTTTCCGGGTAAGTTACAAGCTGTGTTACTAGTTGTACGGACCGGCGGCGAATCACGATTTCAGATTCTTTGCGGCCTTGAGCTTTATCTCGATGCGTCCGACCGAAGAGTTTACCTGCGAGCGGATCGGAAGCCGGCGGGCGTCGTCGGTGATCCAGATGATCATGGTTCCCTCTTTTTCGATCAACCTGCCCGGCCCAAACACATCCGGTTCAACGCGAAAGCACCACACATTGCCAAGCACGGACTTTTGACGCTCGCGGGCCGTGACCTTAACCGGAATCCTGTAAACAAGCCCGGCATCGCTGACCATTAATTCGAACGATTTGCCCACGGCCAGCGGCAGCAGCCGCAAGGTGTAAAGGCCCGAGACCAGATCGTGTGTTTCGGGGGCGATCTCGGAAGCGATCTTGCGGGGCGGTCGCATAGGCTGTTTAGGATCGGTCTCGACGTAGTTAACGCGCTTATTCTTGTAATCGAACACAGCCTCGCTGTCGCGCACGCGGTCCTTTTGCACGTCATGCGTTGCGGTTTTCTTAACGCGAAACTCTTTATCACCAATGGTCGATTCGACCTCGTACAAAAAACTGTAGCGGAACAATTTTAGAAGCGTGCCTTTCGACCGAGCGCTTCCCTTGACGAGATAATCTTCGCCGAGACGCTGCTCGGCAATCGTAAATGTCAGATCGGCGACGGCAATTCCCTTGATTATTCTGCTGACCTTTCCCTCATACGTCAGCGTTTCGCCATCGGCAAACGGCATCGCGGCGGGGTCGAGCCTGCCGCCATTCTGGGCCGATACGCTAAGCGTAAACGCGGCCGCAACGGTCAGCGTCAAAAGGATTTTATGCAACAGATCTTTCATAATTCGAAAATTAAAGCCTTTAGCCACAACGGCCCCAAGCGCAATTTATTCACATCAATCATGGTAATTATAACGCAATCGACAGACTTGTGGAACGTCTATCGTCAATATCGGACGCATTGAAACACACATGCGTTTTCCATCTTTTCCTCTATTTCATTCCTGTTCGTCTATTCCGTGGCCGATCTAAATCTTAACCACGGAACAAGACGAATAAGTGGAATAAGAATGGACGAGAGGATGATGCAATTATTCGACGTCGAAACCGGACAATTGGATGCCAAAACGCTCCCTACACGCTGTCAAGCCGTGATTGGACGGCGCGAAATACGGTTTCGACGCCAATGTCCATGCATATCCAATTTGAACACGTCCGGCGGTGGCAATCGACGCGGCAGCCGATATCCAGGCGTTCGACGCAGACATCTTCGGCCACGGGACTGCCGTTTCG
>JANNGV010000359.1:0-12092 GCA_031404055.1 Chloracidobacterium sp. | reverse complement strand
GCAGTGCGGATTCTGTTGTTGATGTCTTCCAGTTCAGCTTCCGCCTTGATCAGGTCCTCACCGAGAATGGCGGCCCCCAACGGCCTGTCAAAATCATCCGCAAGACGGCGGTCCGCCTGCGATTTAGCGGCATTAAAATGCGTGATTCCGTCTACTTTTTAGCGAAGCCGGGGCAAACCGCAATTTTTTCTTGTAAAATGGAAATTAAAGTGTGATATAAGTATTTCTTAAATCTAAGCTTAGAGTTTCTCGAGCAACTAAAACGGGGATTTAGGAATATTTCCACGCTTGAAGGTCGTTTTTATTGACACCAAAGGGCAATTCGTGCAAAAATTCGAAAGCTTGGTTTTTTAAGAAATCAACGCAACACGCGAAAGACCAGGAGAAATATGATTCGTCAAAATTGGATTCGCAAGACACTCACATCTTGCGTATTTGCAGCATTACTTACAGCCACGTCGATGGTTGCTTTGGCAAATTCAGGAAGAATTGCCGCTGAACTAGCCGTTACCGGTAAAACAGTTAACGGAGAAACCCCGGTCGTTATGGTTAACGGAGATGCCGCTAAAAGCGGGAGATCCATCTTCTCTTCCAGTACAATATCAACCCCCGATGATACAAGCGCGGTTATCAGTATGGGAAAAGCCGGCCAAATTGAGTTGGCGCCCAATTCTTCGCTAAATCTCACATTTGACGAAAACGCGGTCAACGGTGAATTAAACGCTGGCCGATTGACGGTTTTGGGATCATTAGGTACTGTTAGTATCAGAACGGTCGATGGTACGACCACGACATTGAAAGCTGGCGAGGAGATCCTGGCATCCGGCAAGGCTCAAACAAGGAGCAGCGGAGGATCGAAGAATTGGTGGATTTGGGCGGTAGTCGCGGCAGGTGCGGCGGCCGTTGTCATTATTGCCGTTTCACAGTCGGGCGATGATAATGTGGTTAGCCCTACCCGATAGTCAGTTTGCTCATTTCTATTTGAACCATTTATATATTGCGATGGTTCGTAATTGCTTGTATTATAAGAATTGTTCCAGGAGGATATTAATTAAATGCTCGTCAAAAATTGTTTTCGTAAGTTTATCACTTCATTCACCGCTGCTGCTGTGCTCTGCGTTTCGTCATCATTTGCACTCGCCGCTTCAAAAGATCTCACGGGTGAGATCACGGTTACCGGTCAGGTAACGGTTAATGGCCAAACGGCCGTGTCGAACGCGACTATTGTTTCCGGCAGCACAATCGTGACCGGAGCCGATTCGAATGCAGTTATTAGTCTTGGCAAGGCTGGACGGGTCGAGGTTTTGGCCGATTCGAACCTGGTATTGAATTTTTCGGACAACAGTATCGTTGGCATCCTTTCTTCGGGTAAAGCAAGAGTTTCAAATGCGCCTGGCGTTGCTACCACCGTTACGACCAGAGATACAACGGTGATTGCCGATGCCAGCCAGGGCGACAACTTCTTGGTTGAAGTTGAATGCTCGCATACACACGTCGATGCGACGAGCGGTATGGTCACGATGCGTGAAGGTACGACCGACAAGCAGATCGCTGCCGGTACGTCAGCTACGGCGGGCAACCTTTCACAAACAGGCTGCAAACCTTGCCTGCGTCCGAATTCGGCTCCGCCGGTTCCGGTTGGCGGCTGGCCCTGGCTCATTCTGATCGCGGCCGGTGCAGCTGGTGCGGCAATCTTTTTCGGCAACAACAACGATAACAACCCAGGTGGCGTAATCGTCGTCAGCCCAACCCGCTAAACTAGGCGGTCCTTACAGTTCTTATAGTTCTTGAACTCAATGCGGGTCATATTTTTACAATGTGACCCGCATAATTTTGTTTCGTTCTGATAAAATTTAGCATTTAACGATAAATACTTTCATATGCATATTGCAGTAATCGGCACCGGATACGTTGGTTTGGTCACGGGTGCATGTTTTGCGGAGTTTGGTGTCGAAGTGACCTGTGTGGACGTTGATACGGCAAAGATCGAAAAATTACATAAAGGCATTATTCCCATCTACGAGCCGGGGCTTGATCAAATCGTTGAAAAAAACGTCAAAGCGGGACGGCTTCATTTCACTACAGACATCAAATCGGCGGTTGAACAAGCTCTTGTCGTGTTTCTCGCCGTCGGAACGCCGCCACAGCCGGACGGCACGCCGGACATGAGTTTCTATCGACAGGCAGCAAAAGACATTGCGGAGTCGATGAACGGTTACAAGGTTCTTGTTACTAAATCGACGGTTCCGGTCGGCACAGGCCAGTGGCTGCGCGAATTCATCGCTCAAAACGTCACTGTCGAAACAGATTTTGGCGTTGCATCGAACCCCGAATTTCTCCGCGAAGGTGCCGCGATAGAAGATTTTATGCGGCCCGACCGAGTTGTAATTGGCAGTAATGAGCCGGAAGCGATCGAAGTAATGAAGGACCTTTACCGCCCGCTTTATCTGATCGAAACGCCCATAGTTATCACCTCGTTGGAAGCCGCGGAATTGATCAAGTACGCCGCCAACGCCTTTCTCGCGACAAAGATAACGTTTATCAATGAAGTCGCTAATCTTTGCGATGCGATCGGCTGCGATGTTCACGATGTTGCACGCGGTATGGGAATGGACAATCGGATCGGGCGCAAGTTCCTGCACCCCGGTCCTGGTTACGGCGGATCTTGCTTTCCGAAAGACACGCGGGCCTTGACGACGGTCGCCGATCAGTTTGGCGTTGAAACGCGTATCGTCGATGCCGTCATTGAGGCGAACGAGCGTCAGCGTGACGCGATGATCCCGAAGATAGAAGGCCTTGTAGGCGGTATTTCCGGCAAAAGGATATGTGTTCTCGGGCTTTCCTTTAAACCGGAAACCGACGATATGCGCGAATCGCCGGCGATAGATATAATTAAGGCAATTTTACGGCTCGGCGGTACGGTCAAGGCATTCGATCCGGTCGCGATGGATGAAGCGAAACATTTTATCGAAGGCATCGAATATGCATCCGACGAGTACGAAGCAATTGACGGGGCCGATGCCCTTGTCATAATTACCGAGTGGAATCAGTTCCGTGCCCTCGATATGGGAAAGGTGAAACGCCTTTTGAAATCGCCAAAGATCGCCGATCTTCGCAATATATACGAACCATCCGATATGCGCGCTCTTGGCTTTGAGTACGTCGGCGTCGGCAGATAAGGGACGCGGAGATGGACAGACGCGGCGACATAAGTACTTTCTTTCTCTGTGTCCCTTTTTCTCCGTGTCTCATCTAAATTAATATGTCCTTAACGACAAAATGTCTCGTAACCGGAGGTGCCGGTTTTATAGGTTCCAACATTGCGGAAGAATTGATTCGGCAAGGTGCGAAGGTCACGATTATCGACAATCTGACGACCGGTTTCCGCGAAAATCTCGAAGAGATAGCGGGCGAATTTGATTTCGTCGAGGGCGATCTGAACGACGATGCCGTATTGCTTCGTGCGATAGAAGGTGCCGAGATCGTCTTTCACCAGGCAGCTCTGCCCAGCGTGCCGCGTTCGGTCGAAAACCCCGCCGAGACCCATCAAGCGTGCGTTAATGGCACGTTCAATTTGCTGGTCAAAGCCAGGGACGCAGGCGTCAAACGTTTAATCTACGCCGCGTCGAGCTCGGCTTACGGCGATCAGTTGGTAATGCCCAAGGTAGAGACGATGCGGCCGGAACCTCTGTCGCCATACGCGGCCGCAAAGTTAACGGGAGAATACTACTGCCGCGTGTTTAATGAAGTGTATGGGCTTGAAACGATCTCGCTCAGATACTTTAACGTGTTTGGTCCGCGCCAAAATCCGTCTTCGGCTTATTCCGGCGTCATTTCAAGATTTATCGACGCCTTGATGAAGCGAGACACCCCGGTCATCTACGGCGACGGCGAACAGACTCGTGATTTTACCTTTATCGCCAACGTGGTCGATGCAAATCTCAAGGCGGCTAAAACCTCGTCCGGGATCGGCGAAGTGATAAACACGGCAAACGGCGAAAAAGTCTCGTTGAATGAATTGCTCAATGTCTTGAAGACAATCACCGGTCAGAATGCGTTGGATGCGGATTACCGTGAGGCACGCACGGGTGATGTAAAGCAC
Organism: Chloracidobacterium sp.; assembly: GCA_031404055.1. GTDB lineage: Bacteria > Acidobacteriota > Blastocatellia > Pyrinomonadales > Pyrinomonadaceae > OLB17. Next base: position 7,990 of record JANNGV010000359.1, on the reverse strand, counting down.
TCTCAGGCTGACAATTCGCTGGCAAAAAAATGGTTGGGATACCAAAAACTCGTCGGTTTGGAAGAAGGTCTGCAAAAAACTATCGAATGGTGGAAGACCAGCCGATTTGCTAAATAAAGGCCCCTCGCGGATTTTTGGGCTTTCAGATTGGCCGTTCCAGTAGCCTTGTTACCTGATTTACTCCGCTAATGAAAAGACGCTGTCCGTCACCGCCGAATTGACAAGTATATCTTTCGCCTTAAAGTTTGCATAGATCGTCAATTGTTCGGTATCAAATCGTTGAGCGTATTTTTCCGGCACTGTAATGCCGTCAACAACCCTGTATTTATCAATTTCTACCGAAGTCGTCACATTGCGCCCGCCCATTTCGTAACTCGAATCATAGCCCTTGATCTGGTTAGTCTTTTCATCAAGATAGAAATCCGTGTAAAACCCTTCGGGCGAGGTCATTCTAAATCCTTTCTTTTTCTTTTTCCCCTCCGGCAGCGAAGTGATAACAAAACCCTGTTCGCCAAGACGCGGCAGCAGCGGGAAACCCAAACGATTTATCGGCGGCAGCGTAAATCCGCCGCGAATTGTCGATGAAGTCTGAGTGCCGTCAAATACCTGCTTGAGCGGCTGAAACGGATTAGCAATCTCGATGCGATACTTCTCTCCGGCAAATATAGTGATGAAGGTTGCCGGTATTGCCTGAGCAATCGCCGACGTTGTCACATCGACCGATCCCTTAACCACAAGCGTTTTCATCGCCCTTAATTTTTCACCACCGTGAGCCGCCAACGCCAATTTCGCCATTTCTATCTCTGCACTAAAATTCCCGGCGGACACAGTATTCGCGGGCGGCGTCTTCGAAACTTTTTCGTTTTGGGCAAGAACTCCGATCCCACCAAAGCAAATAACAATTATAGCGATCCAAACTCTTTTCATAACATTCATTTCACTCGGTTCTGTTGATATAGTATATTCTTTGCTTCGTGAAAGTCGGGTTCGGTCCTAATCCTCTAGTTCCATCTTCATTCATCGTGTTCTGTGGTTTAAACCCTTTTACCACCGAAAAAGAAGGAAAAGGAAAGAAAAGATGAACAAGGAAAGAGGCGTTTTGCAGCCTCTCCGCCGAAATCAAATTCCTACGTCAACGGGACCAATATCTTTTGCGATTCAAAAAAGGGAGAGGAAGGATTGATACGCTCCATTCATCTCCCTAAAAAATATACTGCATTAAAGTTAATCTACCAACTGAATCTGGCCGACAGTTCGATCCTGCGATTTGCGGAGCCACCGCCACCGCCGAACCCGCCAAATCCGCCGCCGGTCGATGTCGATTGGCCAAATCTGCTTGAACTCAGGTTACCGATCGGCGTGCCTAAATTAACTGTATTGAAAAGATTGTTAAAGTTAATGCCGAGGTTCAGATTGTACGGCTTTCTCGCATCTCCGCCGCCACCGCCAAAGCCTCCCATTCCCATCCGACCGCCACCTCCAGGACCGCCTCCGCCTGGTCCGCGACCACCGCCACCGGGGCCACCGCCAACACGTCCCGATTCACCGCCCGGCTGTGCATCGGCTCGCGCAGCCGTTTGTGGCGACTTTCCAAAGCCGAAGTTTCTGCCGACTCGCAAGTTAACGGTTAATGAGCTCGGGCTCTGGCCGTAATTGCGCGGGATTATCGAGTTCGGATCTTCATTAGCGACATCACAATACGACGATGACAAGCCGAGCTGTGAACATCTCGTCGCCAGTTGTCCAAAAGATGGACGTTCCGTAAACAAGGCATCGCCGTTTGCATCGATACCTCGGGTAATATTGAACGGGCGTCCGCTGTTTGCAATTATAAATGGGCTCATTGAAACGCCGAACGGCAAGTTAAAGTTTCCGCCAATCACAAAATTGTGCCGTATGTCGAAAGCCGACCGACCGAATTCGTCTGAAAGATCATATGAATAGGCCGGAAAGCTGCCCGCACCGTCAGCATCACTATTTGCAAAGCCAAGGCTGTAATTCGCGAACAGCGAGAAGTTCCGGTTGTACATGTTGCGGATATTTACGTTAATCCTGTTCTGGTCCAGCGTGCCGGTCGATTCGTATTCGTAGATATTGCCGAGCGTGGGCTGCGGCCGCGGCGCGTTAAGACAACTCACCTGAAGGGGACAGTCCGGAGCGTTGACGTTTCGCGACCGGAGCACGTTATAGGTTCTTGACGTGATGTAAGAGACCGACATCGTCGTTCTTGCCGGAAGCTGACGCTCAACGCTGAAAGCTGCCTGAACCATCATCGGCGATTTAAGATCATCGGCGATAGTGCGGATTGTATTCGATTGCGGCAAAGCGGCTCGGATCTGTGCCGCGGTAGGCACATTCGTTACGCCCGCCAGAGTGAAGACCGGCTGCTGTAAGAGCTGGATCGCGGCCGCACGCCGGACGGGATCGGAATCGTTCGCGTTAACGATCAAATTAAGCTGCGAGGAACCATTGAATCTAAGTGTCTGAAGCGTCAGATTTTCACTGAAGCGGTCGTAAAATACGCCGACACCTCCACGGAAAACCGTCTTCGGTGCCCTTGCACCACCTGCCCCCGGCGACCATGCAAATGAAAATCGCGGGGCGAAATTGAGGTTGTCGCTGATATTTGTCTGATTCTCGTAACGCAGGCCAAAGCTAAGCGTAAGACCCGGATTTACACGCCAGTCATCCGTTATGAATAGGCCGTAGTCGGTGCGGGAAACGTCCTGCTGGGGTTCGCCGGTTGTGATGGAAAACTGAGTCGGAAAGTATCGGGCATCGGTATTAGCCATCAAACGGCCGCGATACTGTTCAATCGGGGAAATTGCCGGTGAAACAACTGTACAAGTCGTGCTGACGGGCGTACAGCCGAGCGGACTTCGCAATTCGGGAGAACCTGGAAATGTAAAATTTCCGCTAAAATTATTCTCCGACCGATCCGAGAAACTGGTGCTTCGAATACGAAAACCGAACTTAACCCCGTGCTGTGAATTTCCGCCGAGCGTCGTCGTTGTATAGTTCTGCAGTTCCCAGTTATTCGCCCGGTTAAAACTAGTACCGATTTGCGAGCCGCCGCCTGAAAACGCATCTGACACCGATATCGTCGGGATCGAGTTATCGCCAACCTGTTCGCGTTTTTCCCACTCGTATTCGAACCGCGTTTCATTGATCGTCGTCGGGTTGATGATCATTGTTTCGGTCAAGCGGATCTCATGTGCCACGTTTTTTGTTTCGTATGCCCGGGATGGCAGCGTTGTGCCTCCAATGCCCTGATTTTCCACCCGGCTGTTTTCAAAACTGTAGCGCGCGACGAGCGTGTTCTTATCATTGATCGCAAAATCAAAACGCGGGTTGATGGACAATCTCCGGCTTGGAATCTGAAATTCCTGTTGGAAAAGTACCGGATTCAATGTTGGATCAAGAATCAGAGCGTTGACAACCGTATTGTTATCTACGTCACGATTTTGAAGATCCAGAAAAAATGACGATTTCCCCTTCTGTATCGGCCCCGACAGATTCCCGCCAAAAGCTCGCAGTTGGCTCGGAGCACGATTGGCCGAGAACGGATTCCGCGAGTTCAGGCTTTCGTCATTGAAGTTTCCGAATGCGCTTCCGCGCCACTTGTCAGAGCCAGGTTTGGTGAGTATCTCGATTCGCCCAAAACCAAGCCGGTCGTATTCGGCTGAAAAAGGATTGCTGTTGATGCGAATCTCGCGGATCGATTCTTTTGGCGGAAGTCGCCCGCCCGTGAACCCGTCAATATAGATCTGACCGCCATTCGGACCGGCCGAGGGTCCCGCCAGTGCCTGCAACGCCGCTTCCAGTTCGTCCGGATCGTCTGGCAAAGCCTCTAGCTCTTTTTCTTTAAGAACTGTCGCACCCGCGTTGTTTGCCGGATCGGTCGAAACGCCGGTATCGCTATCGACATCGACTTGCTCCTCGACGCCGCCGACTGTCATTGTCACTATAAGCTCGCCTTTCTGTCCCGCGATAACGTCAACTTCCGCATTCTCATACAGCGAGAATTTAGGGGCCGAAACCTTGACGGTATATTTTCCGGGCACGAGTGCGTTGACCGTGAACTCGCCGCGCTGATTGCTCGTCGTTGTTTTTTCGGTTCCTCCCGGGACAACCACCGTTACGGATGCTCCGATCACGATGTTTCCGAGCGAGTCAACAACCTGTCCGGTCAAACTTCCGTTTTGCTGAGCAAATATAGATAAATTCAAAAATAAAGCAATGAATCCGCTTATTAAAAAAAGTCTTGTAAATTTCATTTCAGTTCGCCTTTAAAGAGAGTATTAAATAAAGCAGGAACCAGTTAAAAGAGTTCTTTGAAAAACCTATCAAAACGTCTAAAACTTTCTTTTTTGACAGAAAACCGAAATCTACCGAAATGCTCCGGTTTTGTTCCTCGTATTCGTGCTTGTTCATCTTTTCGGTTTTAAGAAAAAGGAAACCACGGAATAAGATGAACAAGAAGGAACAAAAGGATTCGATCAGGATTGATAAAATAGGTTTTTCAAAGAACTCGAAAAAATGTTCGTTCCAAAATCGTTAGTCGGTAAAAAATTATTGTATATCTACGCCTTCCAGTCCGGGTATGCTCAGGCTCTGGCTTCCCTGGCCGCGTTGAGCTCCGCCGGCGGCTTGTGCAGCACGGATAAACGGTTCTACACCTGCGAGCAGCTTGATCGCCGTGATGCGGTCACGATTTGTGCTCTTCGTGCTAGATACCGCAATCATATCGCCGACTTTCAAATCAGCCGCGGTTATATTCGGAAAACGCTCCAGCATTTCGTCAATGCCGCCGCCACGCTGACCGCCGCCAAAACCTCCGCCGCCTTGACCACCGCCCGGTCGAGCTCCGCCTGGCTGACCGCCGCCCGCACCCGCCGGACGGCCTTGTCCTTGTCCACCTGCTCCCGCCGCTCCGGCCTGACGGGCCGCCATCATCTGGGCCATCTGCTCAGGAAATTTCTTAAGTAAAGACGCCGATCCCAATTCGACAGTCACATCTTTTTTAGTTTGCAGGTCGGTAATGACAACTTCGTTTTTTGCCGCATCGATCGTTTTCACGGTTCCGGCCACGGTTTGAAAAGAACCGGCGAGGATCTCTTCGGCGGCAAAGCTGGCCCCGTCGGCGCTCTTATCGCCGACCGCACGCAGCACGTCGCCCGGCTTCATATCCGCGAATGAACTCGTTTGCGCTTCGTCATATTTGATGGAGTTTTGGGCATAACGCTTGTATATAACATCCGGCTTCGGTGTAATTACCACCGGCGTCGCACCGCCTATACCGCTAACTTCAATCGTGATCTGGCTTGTGTCAACGTTCACGGTCTTGATCTTTCCCGAAACTCCGCGTGTCGTCCAGCGTTCCTTATCTTTTTGCTGACGCGAGGCTATGTCGCTTTTCGTCATCAGATATACGGATTTTGCCAGAAGCGATTTCTTATCTTCCGACATCATGCCGAGCACCATAAGCTTATCGCCGGTACCGATCTCGGCAAATGCTGCCGCGACTGCCGCCTTCAAGCTTGGATTGTCCGCGGGTACACGCTTATATTCGGTCTTGTCAGTCAACGCAACGTTCAGCTCCCCGTCTTTTGTCTGCATTACAATCCTTGCGGCATCGACCGAGATAACATCGCCGGTAATAACAGAATTTTTTGGAGATTGAGCAAACGCCGACGACGAAAGGCCAGCCAACACGACTACCGATAAAAACAGAATGACTTTATTACGCATTTAATACTTCCAAAGAGGATATCTTGATAATTATACGCTCGAAGGGCGCAAAAGTTGCCCTGCGAAGTTTATAAGACGTAAATTTTATACCGAGGGTTCGTTTTTAAATGTAAAGATTTGTAAACATAGCGGATGGAGGATTTATTTGGTCTTCCAGGCAGGTACATTTCGCGCCGTAAGAACTAGTCCGATCCCGGCGGAAAACAGTGCGAGAAGAGCGAATGTCCATATATACGGAACCGATAAAAGAACCGTCCAGACGACGACGCCGATAAAGATAGCGAGAGTCTCGGACTGGTTCCTTTCCGACAAGAGGTGCTTTTGGACCAACTTACCGAAACTTACGTTTAGCGCGACGCGGCCAAAGACGTATGCCAGCATGATCATCAGAAAGACCATCATCCCAAGAACCGCGCTCAGGTAATTTGGCAGAAAGTTAAAGCTGCCGATCAAACAAACGGTCGTCGCCAGAAACGCGAAGAAACCGATGGCGATGACCTTCGTCGTTGACAGGTGAAATCGTGCAACGGCCCTGCTGACTGCTCCCGGTGCGATAGTCGCGAATGCCAGCGATATTACAAACCAAAAAAGCACGGAGATTATTCTCTGGGCGAGAAAGGCCAGCGAAAAACTCGGCGAAAAAATCTGCGAAGGATTTTGCGTCAGGTCACGCAGCTCCTCCTCATAGCCTGCGTACATGAGCGTCTCTTTGCCCTCGTTTCGAAGCGGATTCAAGCTTTCAGGCCGGTACTTTCCGCCCAAAATTATCACGTCTCCGCCGATAAAGGCACCGTCTTTTTGAATAACCGAACCGCCGATCGCAGCCACATCGCCTTCCACGCGGCCCTCAATAATAATGTCGGCGCCAAAGGTGAGGACGCCTTTCGCTTCCTTTCTGACTATAACGTTCTTGCCATAAGAAAGGATTTCCATATCCGGCGCCGATTCCACGACAATCGTATTGTCGGCCGTGTTGGTTGATATCTGTGCGTGGGCAATAAGAGAGAGGCAGGAAACGATCATCAGCGCCGCAAAAAATGCCATTCGCCACTCCGAAGGAATGTAGATTCCGAAATTCTGGCTTGGAGCGGCGGAGAGTATCACAGTTTTTTGATTAATTTTCCTGCGTACGGCTGCTGCGAATTATGGACCGGGAGAACACAAACAGGGCCAGCACACTCAAAACGATGAGCGGCGGCGTGAGCACCCATGAAATGCTGATGTGTGAAAATAGCGAACGCGTGACGACCGCAATGCTCAACGAAACATTGAACACGAGCCGCAGCATAAACGCTCCAACGGCCAGAACCTTTTCAGCAACGCTTCCGAATGCGTTCCATGCGGTATTCGGATCGCCGCCAAGAGCAAACAACGCAAAAAAGAATAGAGCGGCGCAAATGAAAATGGCGGTAAATTGTTCACGCGGGCGACGCAGACCGCTAACACGGCTTTCCGCGTTTGCCACTATTGTTCGCGTAAAATCTTTTGGGAGTGGAATGTCGTCTTCGCTTTCAAGCGAAGCGTTCAACTCGAAGAGAAATGCTTTCTGGTGTTTAAGCTCGGTGCGGCAATCTGCACATTCTGCGAGGTGCTTATCGAATGCCGCCTCTTCCGCGGGTGAAAGTTCGTCGTCGATATACGACGAAATATCATCGCGCGGGCATGCTGCAATTTCCGAAGTCCTCGGCACCATCATTCCGTAAAGCTGTAATCTATTCTAAATTCCCGCAAAACCTCGTTCGACAAGTATCTCACGCATCATTTCCCTTGCCCTGAACAGCCTGTTTTTCACTGTTCCAAGCGGCAGCCGGGTGATTTCGGCGATCTCGTCATAACTCAGATCCTGTGCATGCCTTAGCAATATCAACTGTTTGTATGCGTCGGGCAGCCGCCGTACCACCTGATCGATCTCGGTCCGCCACTCGCTTCTCTCGCGATCCTGTTCGGGCGAGGGGTTAGGACTTTCGATCTGTATCTGATACGTGCCATCTGCGTTTTCGGTTTCGATACTTTGCGGATTTATGGAGTTGCGGCGCATGTGGTCAATGGCCGCGTTGTGGGCGATGCGGTACAGCCAGGTAGAGAATTTGTATTCGGAGCTGTATCGGCGGCGAGCAGCAACGCCGCGCCCGATCCCATCCCGTCCCGCTCGAGATCGTCGTCGAAAGCCACGTCCCCGACCGTGACGTCATCCCCCACAACCTCGAGGACTACGATGACCCACCCGGACGCTAACGTT
>JANNGV010000358.1:0-2818 GCA_031404055.1 Chloracidobacterium sp. | reverse complement strand
GAAATCATTATCCATAGGTAACTTACGGCCTCAACCTATACAACATCCTCGGAAACGGAATTGTTTCCCGGACGTGTTCGATGCCGCACATCCAGGCTACGGTGCGTTCGATGCCCATGCCGAAGCCGGCGTGGGGAACGGAACCAAATCTTCGCAAATCTAAATACCATTCGAAGGTTTCCTGCGAAAGGTTGTGTGCCTTTAGCTGCTCGATCATGTACTCGAGCGACGAGGAGCGTTCGCCGCCGCCGATGATCTCGCCGTAGCCTTCGGGAGCTAGCAGGTCGATGCCGAGGGCACATTCGGGGCGGTCTTTGTCGACCTCGAAATAAAAACCTTTGATCGCGGTGGGAAAGTGATGCACAAAGATCGGCTTGCCGTGCTGATTCGACAGATAGGTTTCGTCCGGCGCACCAAAGTCGCCACCCCATTCGAAATTGTTCTCCAGCTCGCCGTTTGCGTGGCCTTCCTGAAGCATTTTAACGGCGTCATCGTAATGAATGCGCGGAAACGGAGCGTTTATCGCTTCAAGCACTGTCGTATCGCGTTCAATGGATTTCAGTTCTTCCTGACGATGGTTCAAAACGCGTTCGACTATCGAAAGAATAAGCCCCTCGCCAAGATCCATCATGTCTTCATAGCCGGCGTAAGCAACCTCAGGCTCGACCATCCAGAATTCTGTCAAATGACGGCGTGTCTTTGATTTTTCAGCACGAAACGTCGGGCCGAATGCATAGCTCTTACCGAAGGCGGCGGCGGTCGCTTCGTTATAGAGCTGGCCGGACTGCGTCAAATAGGCCTTGTCGTCGCCGAAATAATCCACTTCGAACAGTGTCGTCGTGCCTTCACAGGCGGCCGGCGTGAATATCGGCGTATCGGCAAGCGTAAATCCATTGTCGTCAAAGTAATCGCGGACGGCTTTAATGATTGTGTGGCGAACTTTTAGCACGGCATGCTGTTTTTTCGACCGTATCCACAAATGGCGGTTGTCCATAAGGAACTCGGTGCCGTGTTCCTTTGGCGTGATCGGGTAATCGTGGACGTTTTGTAGAACTTCTACGTCTTTCACGTCCAACTCAACGCCGAGCGATGAGCGCTCGTCGGTTTTTACCGAACCGGTGACGATTATCGAAGATTCCTGTCCGAGCGCCTTCGCTTTTTCGAAAACTTCCTCGTTGTTTCCCGTGAAAACAACGCACTGAACAATGCCGGTGCCGTCGCGGAGCTGCAAAAAGACGAGCTTGCCGCTCGAACGCGTATTGTAAAGCCAGCCTTTTAGCGTAACTTCGTTGCCGATGTGATCTTTTAGTTCGTTGATGTATGTTTGGTTCATTCTTATGTTATGACCTGGTTCGTGTCTTATTAAGCGTATCTAGAATTTCCGGCTCTTCTTTGAGTTCCACGAGCACAGATAAATGTTCATGAATATAGTTCCAATCAAGATTTGTCTGGATCGAAAGAACATTTTCGATGTTGCCCAGTCCTTCGGACGATTTGCGAACGCCTTGAATACGATCAGGTCTTCAGGCGAACATACCTTGAGAACAATTTCAGGAAGAAACTCGTGATAGGTTGAGCGCCGAACAGCCAATTCCTCAAATTCCGACGCCACCTATGTTTATGAGAACAATTCTGCGCGGCAAAAAGAAACCTATGGGATCATCGGTAATTCGCGATTCGAATTTTACCAGAATGTCTTTAATGAACTGCTCTTCCGAGCCGAATCCGGTTATTAAGGTAAGATCAGCGTCATTGGTATTTCGAGGAATCGCCCATGCCTGAAGCGAAATTCCACCGATGAAGCAGAATTCCCAGTTTTTATTCTCAAAGAAATCCTGAATTTCCTTTGCGGCTTCGAGAACCTGTTTCATCTTCTCAATTTTCCGAAAAGCCGCTGCATTTCGATAATACCTGAAGTAGGTTTCGGCGGATGAGCCAACAGTGAAGCCCTTGTTGAGTCGCTTAATGAGAGCAAGGTTTCTGCCAGATTTGATGTCCGATGAGCCTCTATTCGCAGCCGTTCAAGCAGCGGTCCTGTCTCCACCCAGTTGGTCACCCATTCTTTCGCAGTTGTAGAATTGATCTCAGCCATTATTTGCAAATTTTACCACAAAACCAACTGAAAGTACGGAGCAGGACGGCTTGACAACCGGCGGTCGGGAACTCAAATTGATATTTACATGGCGGACGAAAAGAAAAAAAAGGTAAATTACTCAAGCGCGTGGGCCGAGGCCAGGAAGATAATCTGGAACGCCCGCTGGCGGCTGCTTGTCGGAAGCGTGCTGATGCTTATCTCGCGGCTCGCGGGAATGGTGCTGCCCGCATCGACCAAATATATCGGCGACGAGGTTTTTACAAAGGGCCGTTACGAGATCATTAAATGGATCGCCCTCGCTATCGGCATTTCTACTTTGATACAGGCGATTACGTCGTTTGCCCTGTCGCAGATACTTGGCGTCGCCGCCCAGCTTGCCATCACCAACATGCGGATGCGTGTTCAAAAGCGTATCGAACGGCTGCCGATCTCTTATTTCGATTCCACGCAGAGCGGGCAATTGATCTCGCGCATCATGAATGACGCGGAAGGAATTCGCAATCTGGTCGGCACGGGGTTGGGACAAATTTTGGGAAGCGTCGTTACCGCCATTATAGCTCTCGGCGTATTGTTTTACCTGAATTGGCTGCTGACGCTGGCGACAATTGTCGTGCTTCTGATATTCGGCGGCGTGCTTGGGTACGCATTCAAAAAACTGCGGCCGATCTTTCGCGAACGCGGCGAGATCACGGCGGAAGTTACGGGCAGATTGGGCGAAAGCCT
>JANNGV010000357.1:0-3677 GCA_031404055.1 Chloracidobacterium sp. | reverse complement strand
GAGCAAGGGTCAGGAGAGATTCCGATTCCTTGAACTTCTTGGATTCGACAACATCGCGAAGCTGGATAACTTCCCTGTTCTTGTTCGGCACTTCGATACCGACAAAAGCCTTTCCCGGAATTCGATCGATGCGTATCGACTCGGCTTTGAGTGCAAGGCATAGGTCATCTACAAGGCTAGTAACACGTGAATATTTAACGCCGGGATCGGGCTTGAATTCGTAAGTGGTGACGACCGGGCCGGGGCAAATATTGACAACTTTACCCGCGACGTTGAACTCGCTTGTCTTTGCGGAAAGTTCGTTGGCAATCTCTCGAAGCTCGGCCTCTTTTTGCTCGATCCGCGGAGCCGCGGCCGTCAAAAAATCCGTACGCGGCAAAGTATATTCTTCGTAGCTTGCTGCTTTACGATGTAGCGATGGTTTATCTTCGACCGGTTCGAAGTCCGGCACGTCGGCCCCGTCAAGCTCAGTCGTTGTGCGAACGGGCTTTATTGGAATTGCGAGTATGTCGCCATTCAGATCGGCGTGTTCGCCACCGGAGATGTCCGCATCTGTCGCTTTTCCGCCTCCAACGATGGTGGGGAGCGACGGTTCATCACTCATCCCGTAATCTCGATTCTCCGCCGCACGATCCTGAACCGTAACAAAAGGATTTGAAGCGGCCGTACCGGCGGCGGCACCCTTCGCTCTTTCCACCACGGCTTCGGACAAATCGCCGACCACGATTGTTGGTGGCTCAGTCAGCGATTTTTCATCTCGTGCTTCTTTGCGTTTTTCAAGCCGCTCCTTCGCAAGGTTTATTTGTTCGCTTCGATCCTTCCGCCGTTTGGCACTCCATTCCCGGTAATGGACCATAACGTTCTCCCACGCCATTTCGAAGTTACCGATAAATCCGGCAAATGAAACGTTGGTGATCAGAAGGGTGGACGCGATCAGGATAGTAGACATCAAAATGCCCGCACCGATCTTGCTTAGCAGATAAACCGAATAATAGGAAAAGAAAGCACCTAAAAGACCGCCATGCCAGCCGACCAAGCTTGCCAAGCCTGAAACCGCGACAACGAACAGTCCAAAACCGATCGTCCGGCTCAGCCTTGGACGCAAGCTTTCGGATTGGAAAACACGCCAGGCAATCAATCCCAGCAAGGCCGGCAAAAGATACGCGGTTATCCCGACGACCGTCATCAGCAACTCGGCAAAATTCGCACCGACAACGCCGATCCAGTTCTGCACCTTTTGTGAGGAAGCAGTGTTAAATGTCGGATCGCTTTGATTAAATGAAACAAGACAGAGAAACACCAGAACAGCAAACGCCAAAAGGATCACGGCCAATATCTCGTTGGCCCGCGAATGGTTTTTTGTTGAGCTGACACGTTTTTTCAGCAGCGTTGCACCATCAGCGAGACAGAAGTTGAGTGCGTCGTCGTCGTACGTTTTTTTACATGTCGGGCAAATCTTCATCTGAAACGAAACATTATCAATTCTCAATTGTAAATTCTACATTACTCGATGGAAAATATTGGGTCGATTGAAGGCAATCAAGAAGAGTTCTTTGGAAAAACGAATCCTTGATGAATCTTTTGTTCATCGTTATTCAGTGGTTAAGTTTTTTTTAACCACAGAACCCGAGGAACAAAGTAGGAATAAGAAGAAGACGAATAAACGGAGCATTTTGGATTTTTTTTCAGTCTCCGTCCGAACCACCAATTTTACCGGTTTTCTTGAAAGTAAGAAATTCCTTGATAAATTCGTCGATCTCGCCGTCCAACACGGCTTCTACATTTGTCTGCTCATATTTCGTCCGCGTGTCTTTCACTAATCTATAAGGGTGCAAAACGTAGTTCCGGATCTGTGAGCCGAACGAAATATCCTGCTTTGTCGCCTCAAGCTCGGCGGCACCCTCACGACGTTTTTCGATCTCGAGTTCGTAAAGTTTGGAACGCAATACCTGCATCGCTACTGCTTTGTTCTGCAGCTGAGAACGCTGATTCTGACACGTCACAACGATATTCGTCGGCAAATGCGTGATGCGAACAGCACTGTCGGTAACATTAACATGCTGGCCGCCGGCACCTGACGAACGGTAAGTGTCGATCCGAAGATCTTTATCTTCAATATTCACTTCTATGTTTTCATCGATTTCCGGTGAAACAAACATGGATGCAAACGATGTCTCGCGACTGCCGCCGGAATTGAACGGCGAAATGCGTACCAATCTATGCACCCCCGCCTCGGTCGAAAGTAGTCCGTAAGCGTAATCGCCTTCGACGCGAAACGTTGCAGATTTTATCCCAGCCTCACCGCCCGACTGCTCGTCGATGACATCGACCTTAAACCCTTTCCGCTCAGCCCAACGCAAATACATCCTAAGAAGCATCTGTGCAAAATCCTGTGCGTCCGTTCCGCCGGCACCTGACTGTATCGAGCAGATGGCATTGTTCGCGTCAGTATCACCAGAAAGCAGGCTCTGCGTCTCAGCCTCAACAACCTGCTTATCAAGCTTTTCAATCAGGGCCGCCAGTTCCTTCGCTGAATCGGCGTCCTCGGCGGCAAATTCAAACAGCACTTCAGCGTCCGATACGCCGGTTTCGAATTCCGCCTGCTGCTTCAACGCTCTCTCGATCCGGCTCCTCTGCTGCACTACTTTCTGCGCCTTTTCCTGATCGTCCCAAAATCCCGGCTCCGATATCACTTTTTCTGATTTTTCCAGGTCCGCACGTTTTTGGGGAGCGTCAAAGAAACCTCCCAAGTTGTGTAACTTTCTCTTTTATCTGTTCGTGTTTTGTTTGTAGTTCTGTTAGTTCCATTAGTTTTCTTGTCTCCGAAGGAGACGAACATTAAAGCCTAGGCTGAGCGAGTGAAACAAGCGTAACCCTAGGACAGATTCAAAATGCAATACCGTCCCTGAAAGCGACGAACAATTCAACGTCGGGTTCCCCTTCAGGGAGCGAAATTCCGACCGATCTCGACCTAGGGTTCCGGCCTAATGACCTACACCCTAGGTTTTAATGGTTGTCGCCGTTGGCGACTCTATGACCGGTACGAACCATCTTTAACTTTCGCGGGAAGATTCCGAATCGAAGTCCAGTATTCTTGCTTTACATCATCATCAATTTCCACAACGCCGCCGTAAAGCTTGTCTTCGCCGTTTTTCTTGGGCCCCGAAATCCAATATTCCTCTTTGGTCTCCACATCGTAATAATTTGTTTTGAAACCCTTTCCATTCAATGAACGGAAAGAGCGACCACGATAATAGATCGTGCTTCTCGTCTTTGAGAAACTTACCCTGCCGATTCTACCAGGACCATCTAGCCCGCCACTCTTGTTTTCGACGTACATTATCCGAGATTGCATAATATTTTTCTAAAAAATATCTAGTCTTTGTTGCGGCGAAGAAATGAAAACGCGAATAGACCGATTGTCACTGCTGAGCACAACCATGCAAACCAATCGCCATACTTTACATAAAACGTTTGCCCGCCGTCCGATTTAGACACCGACCAGACGCGGGTATCTTCACTGTACGGCGAGGCCGGATCGAGAACCTCGCCGCGTTCGTTTATGTATGCAGTGATGCCCACATTCGTTACGCGAAGCACGGGCCGGTTTGTTTCGACCGCGCGGAATATGGCGTTTGCAAGATGCTGTCGCAAGACCGGCGTCGGGCCGAGATAGC
>JANNGV010000356.1:0-2832 GCA_031404055.1 Chloracidobacterium sp. | reverse complement strand
TCATGCCCGATTCGCTTCGTTTTACCTTATCTACTTCTTCCGCCTGCTGCTGTATCGAGAAATTTTTGTGGATAACACCGATTCCGCCCTGCTGCGCCAACGCTATCGCCAAGGAAGCCTCCGTAACCGTGTCCATCGCCGATGAACATAGCGGAATATTGAGGTCGATACCGCTTGAAAATTTCGTACGCGTATCCACCTCGCCGGGCAGTACTTCGGAATATGCGGGTACAAGCAAAACGTCGTCGAAGGTAAGTCCTTCTTTGATATCGTCAATGTTCATTTTTTGGTTGCCTTATACACAAAAGCCCGCATTGGCGGGCACCATAATTCAGAAAATAAGAGTAAAACCGGCAGGCTGTCCATCGGCTGAAAAGCTTCATTACGCTCAATTATTTGTCGGCCGCGGCCTCGCATTCCCAACAACGATCGGCGTCGAGACCGGTCTGGGGGCTGGCGTGCCCGTATTTGCGCTACCAGCCGGAGCAGTCGTGGACGGCTTGGGTGTCGGGCGCGGCGGTGTTGTCGGCGTCCTGGACGAAATCGCTGTATTCGTTACAGTCGATACCGGTTCCGATTCAAATGAGATCGCGGCGCCTTGCCAAACGCGCGAAAGGTTTTCTCCGTCGATAGCAAACTCGATAACGGATCGCTTTGGGTTTGCGGGACCCGCCGGCAGGGCAATTGACTTACCGTTAATGCTTAATTGCGCTGATTGTGCGAGCGATTTCGAATAGCTCAGCCTAAGCTGCTGTTTTGGTTCAAACACAGCCGGCTTGTCAGCCGTTACCAGGGCAACCGAGCTGTTTCCGTCGCTGACCGAACTTAGCGATATCCCTTCGCCGCGCGTTTTGAACTCTACCTTCAAAGCTCCCATGGTCGGCGACTGCGAAGCCGGAATTGCCGGATTAGCATTTGGGCCCGTATTTACAGGGGCTGGGGAATTTACACTCAAGGCGTTTGTCGCTACTTGCGGTTCGCTCTGTTGATTCTGAATATAGTTGACGAGGAACAATATCCCAGCGGTCATCAGGCCAAGTATGACGACGGCAAACAGCACCGTCGGAACTATGGACGAGGCCGACCTGTCATCGGTCAAAACTTCCGGCCGGTAGGCCTTATACTTGTCATCCTCTTTCTCTTCATGCTCGGCGACGAGGCGTGAGTAATCCTGAAGCGCCTCCTGCTCGTCCACGCCAACATATTTAGCGTACGACCGGACAAAACCCTTGTTAAAAATACCGCCGGGAAGAGTTTTATAGTTATCCAGATCTATGGCTTCCAGATAAAGAGGCGAGATGCGGGTTTGTTCAGCCACTTCGCTTATTGATATACCTCGCTCTTCGCGAGCCTGCCGCAATTTTTCGCCCAAACTTGATGACATGTTTTGAGATTTCCCGCCGTTCCGATAAGTGCAATTCAGTAAAGGTCTTAATCCTACAATATAGCTTTCCCGTTTAAAAAAAGTCAATCAGTTGCGACTGTTTTATTGTTTGGTTCAGGCTTGATTATTGCGGTTGGTGCGTGTTAGGTTTAGGTTTATTCATGTCGTGTATTAAGATCTCGCAAGCAATCGAAAAAGAGAGGAACCAACAATGAGTTTAGAAGCACTCGGAATGGTCGAGACCAAGGGTTTTGTAGGCGCTGTCGAAGCCGCGGATGCTATGGTTAAGGCCGCAAACGTCCAATTGGTCGGCAAGGAATATATCGGCGCGGGCTATGTAACGATCTTCGTTCGCGGCGATGTCGGGGCCGTCAAAGCCGCAACCGATGCCGGAGCCGCCGCCGCCAGGCGCGTAGGTGAATTGATCAGCGTTCACGTGATTCCGAGACCGCATAACGAGGTCGAGCGCGTCCTTCCAAAGGGCGGTAACATTGGCCTTAGCCCCGACGAAAAGGCACTTCAGGGCGGCGGAGGAAGGCAATTGGCGTCGGGTGATGCTAGTGGCACCGGAACCGTGCTTCAGGGAAACAAAACAAAGACGCGGTGACGCAGCGACTGGGCGACGCATCGAAACATGATCTCCGCGTCTCCGCGTCTGTTTGTCTCCGTTTCAACAAAAAATGGGTGATACTGATCTGATATCTCAACAAGAAGCCCGGGACGCGGTTGAAGCGGCCCATGCGGCATTCTTGTCGGTAGCAAGATTCGATCAGGCACGCATCGATCAGATATGTGAGGCAATGGCCCAGGCGGCTCTCCGGGAAGCCTTAAGGCTTGGACAGCTTGCTCACGACGAGACCGGTTTTGGCATTGCCGAAGACAAGCGTGAAAAGAATCGGTTTGCGGCCGAAGACGTCTGGAATTACTTCCGTGGCCTTAAAACGGTCGGTGTCATTAAAGAAAGCGAAAGCATTGTCGAGATCGCCTCTCCACGCGGCGTAGTAGCCGCCATTATTCCATCGACAAACCCTACTTCGACAGCGATCTTCAAGATAATCATTGCCGTAAAATCCCGAAACACCATCGTTCTTTCGCCCCATCCGTCAGCGGCGAGATGCATTGACGAAACCACCCGCGTTATGCGGGAAGCCGGTATACAAAACGGCCTTCCGGCCGATGCCGTCGTTTGCCTTACAACTTCGACGATCGAGGGTACCGAAGCCCTCATGCAGCACAAAAAAACCGCCGTTATCCTCGCAACCGGCGGCATCGGGCTCGTCCGGGCTGCATATTCATCGGGCAAGCCCGCGTTTGGCGTCGGTCCGGGCAATGTGCCCGTTTTTATCGAGCGTACCGCCAATATCGAAAAAGCCGTTTCGGACATTTTGACAAGCACTTGTTTTGACAATGGGACCATCTGCGCGTCGGAACAGTCGGTGGTTGTAGAT
>JANNGV010000355.1:0-2796 GCA_031404055.1 Chloracidobacterium sp. | reverse complement strand
TAGAAGTTGATGTATTACATGAGCATTTTTCTGTGGATGCAACACGTTACTTTTTGCTTCGCGAGATGGTTTTTGGCCAGGATGGAAAATTTGGATACGAAAACCTGATCGAGCGAGCAAATGCCGACCTAGCCAGCGGGTTGGGAAACCTGGCGAGCCGCACATTTTCGATGATCACCAAATATCGTGAAGATCTGATTCCCAGCGGAAAGATCGCGGAAGAGAACTATATACATGCAAGACGCGCCGGACTCGACCCAGACGGCAGCGAAATCGTTTCGGTTCTGGAACATGCACGCGACGAATTCCTGCGGCGGTTTGATAATTTCGAATTCAGCCTGGGTCTCGAAGTTTTGTGGACGGTTATTGCTCGAATTGACAAGATGATCTCGGACTGCAAGCCATGGGAACTGGTCAAAGACGAAAAACAGGCCGAAACGCTAAATGCTGTTTTGTATAGGGCGACCGAAACTCTTCGGTGGATCAGCATCCTGCTTTATCCGGTAATGCCTGAGGCGGCAAAGAACATTTACGCCCAAATCGGACTCAGCGAGAACATCGAAAAGTTCGATCCGTCGGCATTGAAATGGGGAGAACTAAATCCGGGAACAAGGATCGGTGTGACCGAGGGCGTTTTCCCGCGAATAGATAAAAATAAAGTTATGAGTGATATAAATGAGCAATCAGCGGTCAGCGATCAGCGGTCGGACACAGACATTGGGGCGACCGGACAAAGCTCCCCTCCTGTCTTAGGAGGGGTGGCAGCCGCTTCGGCTGACGGGGTGGTAGAAATCGTGGGTGATTCTCTCTCCGCTGAAACAGAAAGCACCGAACCCAAAGAAGAAAATTTCATCACAATAGACGATTTTATAAAAATCGAGCTCCGAGTCGGCGAAATAAAAGTCGCCGAACGAATCCCAAACGCTGATAAACTCCTCCGTTTCGAGATTGACCTCGGCGAAGAAAAGCCGCGTCAGATACTCGCCGGCCTTGCCGAGTATTACGACCCCGAAAAACTCATCGGCCGCAAGGTGGTAGTTGTCGCCAATCTAAAACCCCGAAAAATGCGTGGTTTGGAATCGCAGGGAATGATCTGCGCCGCATCGCTTAGCGAAGAAGACTCGCCCGCGATCGCGACTTTTTTGGAAGATGTTAAGATCGGAGCGAGGTTGAAATAAGGCTTAATTAAAAAGCACGATTTTGTTGCGAGTATTCAAATGAACATTCTATCAATAGCAATTCTCACATGTTTTATGGTGATAAACGTCTCGTGCCAACCAAAAGCGACAGTCAAGCCCGCCGAGACCATTGTCATTGAGATCGGAAGTGTTACGGGAAATATTTATACGAACAAAGCTCTCGGATTCAGAATAATGTTTCCTGAAACGATGGTTGTGGACACGAGGGAAGAGCTTGACCACGGATTAAATGAAGGCGTAGAGCTGATGAAACAGGGAGAAAGTGTGCACGGTAAGGCAATTCAACAAATGGAACGAGAGGAGAGAATCGTATTCGGTCTAAATACACCTGAATCTGAGGCTGCAGGAGCGATGAACATAAGCGTAATAAAGGGCTCTGGTGTGGGACCTTTCAAAGACATGGTGGCTCGTACTCTTCAGGTTTTTGTCGATTCAACAAAATCTAAGATCGTGAAACCAATCGGGAACGAGACCATTAGCGGCCAAAGTTTGCGACTTTCGTAACTTCAATGGAACTCGAAGGTACGAAGGTTTATACCAAAGTCTATTCAATAAGAAGAAATGACCATCGTATTTCGATCTCTATTTCTTATGCAGACGAGCGAGGATTTCGACCGTTGGAAAAGGTTCTAAATGGGATAGAGTTTTTTTGAATCGAGTAGACATATGGATAGTAAGCAAAACTATGATCACTCGATTTGGATGAGAGTACTTAAATGAACCTAATTGATTCCCACTGCCATATTGACGGCGAGCAGTTTAATGCGGACCGGGACGAAGTTGTTCAGCGTGCTAAGGACGCTGGCGTTGCGGCGATGCTGAATGTCGGCACGGGCGATCCGCATTCGGACGATTTTCGGCGGGCGGTCGCGGTCGCCGAGAAATACGAAAATGTTTATGCCTCGGTTGGAGTTCATCCTCATGACGCAAAGCTTTACGACGACAAAGCCGAAAATCATCTCATGGACCTCGTAAAATCCAGCAAGAAAGTCATCGCCTGGGGTGAGATTGGGTTGGACTATTATTATGATCACAGCCCGCGTGAGGAGCAGATCGAGGTCTTTCGTCGGCAAATACGCACCGCACGCGAACTCGATCTGCCGATCATCATTCATAGCCGCGACGCAGACGATGAAACGGTCGCGATCCTTACGGAAGAATGCTCGGGCCGAATGGAAAATGGAAAATGGAAAGTGGAGAATGAAGCGCAGAAGTTTCGAGGCGGGATAATGCATTGCTTTGGCGGTACGCCTCGGATGGCGGAAGACCTGATGAAGATCGGCTTTCTGATCTCGTTTGCGGGCAACGTCACGTTCAAAAAGGCTGAAAATCTTCGTGATGCGGCTCGGGTAGTTCCGCTCGATAAGCTGCTGGTTGAGACGGATTGCCCGTTTCTAACGCCGGTACCGGTTCGCGGCAAACGCAACGAGCCGAGCTTTGTTGTACATACGGCAAAGTTTCTCGCGGATTTTTATGGTGTTGAGTTTGAAGAGCTGGCACAACAAACGACACAAAACTTCGTAGATTTTTTCAGAATAGAATTCAACGCCGAGACGCAGAGACTCGAAGAAAGCTAAATTTTTGCTCTTATTTTTTC
>JANNGV010000354.1:0-10080 GCA_031404055.1 Chloracidobacterium sp. | reverse complement strand
GTACAATCCGACCACTTGCCAATGCTCGATGGGTGCGGCGGGCGGTGGGCTTGCACTTCGTCTCGGAGCAAACAATACAGGTGCCGTTATCGATTCGGTAGGCTGGGGATCAGCCACAAATATATATGTAGAGGGTGCGGTGACGGCGGCCCCGGCCGCGAACAACAGCCAGGCCAGACAACTAAACGGCTGCCAGGACACCGACAACAACGCCAACGATTTTTCGGGCACAATTCCGGCAGCTCCGCGAAACGCCGCCACAAATCCGGCGCCTTGCAGCGGCGGCGGAACGACCCTTTTCGCGGCCATTTCCGCAAGCCCGAACACCGTTTCGCCCGGCGGTACCACGCTGCTGACCGTGACGGTAATTCCCGCGACAACGCCGCCAAGTACTGGCATTTCGGTCACCGGAAATTTAACCGGCATCAGCGGACCGGCATCGCAGATATTCTTTGACAACGGCACAAACGGCGACGTCGCCTCCGGAGACAATGTATTCTCGTTCCTCGCAACGGTCCCGGTCGGATCCACCGGTGGAATTCGTAATATCACCGCCGCCGCGACCGACGCACAGGCCCGCACCGTAAATCTTAGTCAGAGCATTACGATCAATGCCCCGCTGGCCGGCGAAGATCCGCTATTGTTTGGAAATCCAAGCAACGCAACCCCGGATATCGCCAACGAGAACAATTACCTGATGGAGAAGCCGCCGTATTCGCTTTCGTACAATCGCGGCAAGGCGGCGCCGAACTGGACTGCCTGGCGGCTCGACAGCAGTTGGATCGGCTCGACACCTAGACAGGATGATTTTCGCCCCGATACGAGTCTTCCGGGCAGTTGGTATCAGGTTTTGGATACTGACTATTCAGGCTCCGGATACGATCGCGGCCACATGTGCCCTTCGGGCGACCGGACGAATTCGATCCCGAATAATTCAGCCACTTTTCTGATGACGAACATGGTTCCGCAGATTGCGGCAAACAATCAGGGCCCGTGGGAAGAATTTGAATCGTATTGCCGAATCTTGGCGGGCCAGGGCAACGAGATATACATTATGTCCGGGCCAGCAGGGAACATCGGCACGATCGCTCAGGGCCGCGTGGTTGTACCGGCCGTGACGTGGAAGGTCGTCCTGGTAATTCCCAACGGAGCGAATGATCTGCAGCGCGTAAGCAAATCTACGCGGGCCTTTGGAATTATCGTTCCAAATCAGCCGCCGCTCGATATCAATGCTCCGTGGCGGAATTTCCGGGTTCCAGTTGACGCTGTCGAGAATCTGACTGGTTTTGATTTTCTGACCGCCATCCCCAAAAATACGCAGGAGCTTATAGAAAGAAAGCGCGATACCCAATGAGAATAATCAGCTTCGCTTTTTGCTTTTTTTGTTTTGTTTCTTACACTTACGGGCAAAAAGATATTACGATCGCCGAGGTCCAGGGCGA
Organism: Chloracidobacterium sp.; assembly: GCA_031404055.1. GTDB lineage: Bacteria > Acidobacteriota > Blastocatellia > Pyrinomonadales > Pyrinomonadaceae > OLB17. The sequence continues at coordinate 8,638 of JANNGV010000354.1, read as the reverse complement.
TACGAATACTTCTCCGGTCGCGGGCCAGAGCGTCCGCATTTCGGGCATCGTCACTGCCAGGATTCGCTCCGGCTTCTTTGTACAGACGCCTGACGATAAGATCGACGCCAACAAGAACACGTCAGAAGCCGTCTTTGTTTACACGCGAACCGATCCACCGGCGGATGCGGTCGCCGGTAACGGCGTAACGGTTACAGGTACGGTCGAAGAGTTTCGCCGCGACAATGAACCGTTTGCGCTAACGATTACCGAGCTTTCAATGCTCAAGAACCGCGACGAGGTGCGTGTTGTTTCGAAATCGAATCCGCTCCCGAAACCTGTTGTTTTAACGCCGACCGATTTCATGTCGAACACGGTCGATAATCTCGAAAAATATGAGGGAATGCGTGTTCAGATCGACGAGCTTTCGGTCGTCGGCCCAACCGGTGGGCGAGTTGACGCAAAAACCGGCAATGTGGCATCGGACGGAGCATTTTTCGGTGTTTTGAAGCCCGTGCCGCGACCATTCCGCGAGCCTGGGATAGATGTCCGCGAATACCTCACATTCCCCGATAAGGACAAACAAAAGCAGGAGTTTCCAAAACTTTCTATCTTCGACTCGAATCCGGAAATTCTTCGGATCGATAGTGATGAGCAGATTTTTTTTGGCTCGGTTGACCTGGGGACAGTAAGGCCAGGAACGGATGCCGTAAAGACGGACGTGACCCTGGGAGCAAATTTCTTCACCCAACCGATGAATGTGCCCACTTATTCGGAAATTAAGAACATTTCCGGTGTGTTGCATTATTCGTCCGGTAAATACACGGTTATTACCGATCCGGCCATCAAGCCGTCCGTTTCTATTTCCGTTAAACCTAACGTCTTGCCGTTGCCAACCGCCCGGCAATTCGTCGTTGCGGGCATGAATCTTGAAAACTTCTTTGACGATCAGGACGATCCGGCAATCAAAGAGGACATTTCGACGCCGGAAGCATTTGCTCGCCGCCTGCAAAAGATATCGATGGCAATTCGCGACTTCATGCAGTCGCCGGACGTAATAGGCGTCGCTGAAGCCGAGAATCTGGCGGCCTTAAAGCGGCTAGCCGGTAAAATCAATGCGGACACGGTAGCCGCCGGGAAACCCGATCCAAGATACGAAGCGATCCTGATCGACGGAAACGACGGGCGTGGCATCGATAACGGCTTTTTAGTCAAAACTTCGCGAATAAAAATAATTGAAAGTAAGCAGATCGGCAAAGAAAATAAATATAAGAATCCAACGACGAACGATGATAATTTCCTGAACGACAGGCCGCCATTGATGCTGCGTGCCGCAATCGACGATTCAAAAAGCGGGCAGCCCTTCGAGTTTACGGTCGTCGTCAACCATCTCAAATCATTGCTCGGTTACAGCGATCCGAAACAGAAGGATAATGTTCGCTTGAAAAAACGTCTGCAGGCCGAATTTCTCGCAAAATTCGTTCAGGAACGCCAAACCGCGAATCCGAAGGAGCGAATAATGCTTGTCGGCGATTTCAATGCATTCCAATTTAATGACGGCATTCTCGATGTTATCGGCACTATTAAAGGAAAACCGGCGGGCAAGACCGAAGTTTTGAATTCATCCGAAGATCTCATCAGTATCGACCTGATCGACCTTGTAGATGTAATAGCGGCACCTCAACGCTACTCGTATGTCTTCGACGGCAACGCTCAGGTTCTTGACCATATCATCATCAGCGAAACCTTGCGAAGGCATACTACCGGCTTCGGCTACGCCCGGATCAACGCGGATTACGCCGACATTTTACGGAATGATGCAACACGCTTCGAACGCTTCTCCGACCACGATCCGGCGATAGCTTTTTTTACGATGGATGACATGACGACAGGACAGAAACCGTAGATTTCGTTTTCGTCCATCTTATTCATCTTCTTCCGTTTCTTCCGTGGTTTTCTTAACCACAGAATCAGATGAAACAAGCAAGAACAGGAAGGAACAAGAATTACGGATGCTTTTCGAGGATTACTTGGGCGATTGCGTGTTCATTCGTGTGCGATATCGAAAGATGAACATCGGTGGCTCCCATTTGCTCCATCAGCCTCGCTGCTTCATTCGTGATTTTTAAGGACGGAACGCCATCCGCGCTTGAAACGACCTCGATGTCCAGCCACGTAATCTTGCCACGCCAACCGGTCTGCAGGGCCTTTAAAAAAGCCTCTTTCGCCGCAAAACGGGCAGCGTACGATTGGACCGACGAAACACCTTTGCCTTCGCAGTATGCACGTTCGTTTTCGGTAAACACGCGAACGGCAAAACGCGGAGTTCTCGCCATCGTTTCGCGTATGCGATAAACTTCGATTATGTCGATGCCCGTGGATAAGATCATTGAAGATGAACAGATTCTAACCGATAGCGGCTTCTATTGGCGAGAACGCGATGGCGTAAAAGTGCTTGTAAGCCACGCATTAGAAGAGCACGGCTTCGCAAACGGCTTCTCAACACGCCTCGGGGGTGTCTCGCCTTTTCCTAGGGACGATCTAAACCTCGCAGGATTTGACGAAGATTCCGCCGACAACATTTACGAAAACCGGCGTCGATTTTTGAATGCGCTTGACGTCGATTTTCAGCTTGCGACGGCGTGGCAGGTACATGGCGACGGCGTCAAAATCATAAGAACCGACCAGGATGTCGCGAATTCTGAAGAGAAATTCGATTCGCTTGTCTCAAACGTGGATAACATTCTTGTAGGCGTAAAGACAGCCGACTGCGTTCCTGTCCTTATTGGAGATGCTAAAAACAAAGCTTTTGCCGCCGTCCACGCCGGATGGCGCGGAACCGTTCAGTCGATCGTCCGAAAAACCATCGAAGCAATGCAAAAAGTTTACGGCAGCGATACAGCAGATCTGATTTGTGCCATCGGCCCGGCTGCCGGGTGTGAGAACTATGAGATTGGCAGCGATGTGATCGAGGCTTTTGCGGCGAATTTCGACGAAAGCGGCAAGTATTTCCTGACGACAAGAGACGGCCATGCGTTGATTGACCTGCACCTCGCTAACGAAGATCAGCTTCTCAGTCTAGGTATCGCCGCCCGCAACATATTCAAGGCCCCGTTCTGCACGATGGCCCGCACCGACCTCTTTTTTTCTTATCGAGTCGAAAAGAAAATTTACGGTAAAACAGGCCGTTTGATGTCGGTGATAGGCCGCAGCCCGACGGCGGTCTGATTCGACTACCGAACTCTTGCCGTGATCGTAACGTCCTTGTTCTTTGGAGGATAACAAACTTCGTCGGTACAGGCCTGATATCGCACAACCGCCCTGATCCTGACAACGTCGCCGCGAAAATTTGCCGGGACGGTGACGGTAAACGGGATCGAAACCCGGCCCTCGTAAACATTGATCATATTTTCAGAAAACTGAAATTTTCTATTTTTTCCGCGCGGATAGCTGATCGCGCCAGCACGGACGCCCTGCCCGCTGATACGAATCGAGGTGGGAATTGCATATTCGCTGTTCGGACGGCTCGAATTGACATGAAGCCCGCCGGGAATGTTCAAAACAATTGAACCCTTTGCGGCCGAGCCGCGAGAGACAGTTCCGTTTCCCAGCGATCCGCTGACCGTTTGAGCACTAACCGACAGAACGCCGGCCGCACAAAACATGATGATGGCGATTAAAGATACTGCAAATAAACTTCTTTTCATAAATTCTATTCCGTTTAAATTGATGCATGAATACGGCTTACGGATGTTTATTTTAGTGTAAAGCTATCCAGAAGCTCGTCTATCTTGCTTGAATAATTCTCTTTGTATCCGGGAATGACGGTGACCGTCAGTCCGTAGATCCTTCCGTCTCCGGCGATTATCTTGTGAATTGCGTCAAGAGTAATTCCATTCTCGAGCCGCTCCGTTTCGATAAGGCAGCTCTTCGCTCCGTTCAACACCCCAATATCTTCTGAAACAACTTTAACCGAATCGATTTTCACCCGCTCACGGATCTCATCAAAATTTGCATCGTCAAATCTTCTCAGTTCAGCAGACACTTGCCGGATATTATCCGTGTCATCACGACCATATTCTTTAGAGTACGCGGCAAATATAAGCGTTTCGTCATGTTCGACCGGGCAAATAAAACCCCCCGGTTTGACTATCGAAAACTCCGCGGTTTCGATCGTCTCGCGCTCATACGCCAAAGCGGCATTCTTTTTGATCTTCGTCGAGGCGTAGATCATCAGAGCAACGAGTATGAGTCCCGGAATCAATATTTCCATAAATCTTCGTAAGAGTTATGCCTTTAGGACGTGATCTCCCACCAACACTCCATGGCTAAAGATCTTACTTGTTTCCACCAAATTCGGCTCATGCTTTGCCGCAAGTTGTCCGCACGCCGCATAAATATCGCGGCCTCGCGGCTGGCGAACATACGCTGAAACACCTGCACGCTCTAATATCGATTTGAACCGCAATACCTGCTCCGGTTCTGGCGGATGATAATCCAACTGTGCTGCCGAGTTATGCGGAATCAAGTTTATTTTCACTCGGCGTAATCCGTATCGGTCGATCAAGGCGGCCAACTGAACAGCCTGTTCGTCCGAATCATTGACGCCGCCCAGCAGTACGTATTCAAACGTAAAACGCTCTCCCCTTTTCAAAGATCCCTCGAATACCCGCGCGGCTTTCATCACTTCGTTGATATCCCAACGCTTATTGATCGGCATCAGTTTGTTCCGCAACTCATCGTTGGGCGCCGAGAGCGAGATAGCAAGATGCGGACGCGTCTCAATCTGTGCGAGCTCGTATATTTTCGGTACGATACCCGCCGTCGAAACCGTTACGCGATTCGATACTATAAATAGGCCTTCTTCGCTCGAAATTATTCCGAGCGCCTTTAATAAATTCTCGAAATTCAGAAATGGCTCGCCCGCTCCCATGCCGACCAGATTGGTACCGTGCGGCGTTGAGTTGCCAACGCCGTAAACGTCATTGAGTACGATAATTATTTGCTCGACGATCTCTCCGGCCGTCAGATTTCGCAGCAAGCCAAGCTTTGCCGTCAAGCAAAAATCGCATTTCAGAGGGCATCCCGACTGCGATGAGAAGCAGATGGTGTCACGGCCTTCGGATGGGATATAGACGGCTTCGACCGGGAAGCCATCCTTGGTGTTCATCAAATAACGGCGTGTTCCGTCTTCGGAAACATACTTCGACTCAACTTCAAGAGTCGAAGCGGTTGCAAGCCCATTCAATTTCTCGCGAAACGCCTTCGGCAAGTCGGTCATCGCGTCAAAATCGCGCAGCCGCCTTTCATGCAAGCCTTTGAAAAGCTGCTTTGCACGATACTTCGGTTCTCCGGCCTGCTCGACGAGTGCGATCAACTCGTCGATGTCCAGTCCGGTCAAATGTACTGTCTCGTCCATCGCTTCTATTTTAGCTTAGTTCTCGGTAAATCCGCACCACGGCAATCTTCACCCGCTTTTGTTACAATCTGTTTCGTTCAATGACGGCTTTATCCAGTAATAGACTTAGTGTATTCCGAGGCAGTCTGCTGCTCGTCATACTGGTATGCCTCACGAACTGCTTATGGATCAAAGAACGCTGGAATTCAACGCAACGCGGTGAAGATAGCAACACGATCCCTCAGCCAGAGACATCTCCGCCTATTCTCCCGCCGAGCGTCCACCTCGCCTTCGGCAATCCGTCAAATGCGGTGATGGACGCGGGCAGCAGCGAGAATTACCTGGTTGTCGGTGAAGGCTCCGCTTTCTCATACAACAACTCGCGCGGAACCATAAATTGGATATCGTGGAAAACGACGCGTGCGGATCTCGGCGATTCGATTCCAAGGCCGAACTTCCGACCCGATCCGCGCCTTCCTGCACATTTTCGACGCATCGGTTATTACGACTATTCCGGCAGCGGCTATGATCGCGGCCACATGGTGCCGAGCGCCGACCGTTTCGCAAACACAAAGCTGAACGAAGAGACATTCCTGATGACGAATATCATCCCGCAGACTAGTGCTTTGAATCAGTTTCAGTGGGAGAAGCTGGAATCATATTCGAGGTCTCAGGCGCGGCGTGGCTTTGATGTTTATACGATTGCAGGCGTTTACGGGAAGAAGGGCGTTTTGAAAAGCAAGGTCGTTGTTCCAACAAACTGCTGGAAGATAATTGTAATGCTGCCCAGCAGTCTTAGTATCGATAAGATCAGCCAGCGAACGCGTGTAATCGCCGTCGACATCCCGAACATCGAGGGAATCGAAAACGACCGTTGGGAAAACTATAAAACGACGATCCGCGACATCGAAAAAAAAACCGGCTACGATTTCTTTGCATCGATGCAGCGGGATTTGCAGAACACACTGGAAACCCGGATGGAAATGAGCAACCCGTAGGCGGTGAAACCTTGACAGCGATTTCACGTAAAAGACCGAATGAAAAACCTAATCCTTGTCGCCGTAGTTTTTCTCATCACAGCTTCCAACGCAATGGCTCAAACTCCAAAGGAAGCAAATCCTGCCGACGTTGCATCGCTTGACGCAGTTATGAAGGCCGTGTACGACGTAATCTCCGGCGATGCCGGAAAGCCGCGTGATTGGGACCGTTTCCGGTCGCTCTTCCACAAAGACGCACGGTTGATACCAAGCGGTAAAAATGCCCAGACCGGCGTGACCAGCGCCAGGGTGCTTACCCCGGAAAATTATGTCACCCGCAGCGGGCCGGTTCTTGAAAAGGATGGATTTCACGAGCGCGAACTTGCCCGCCATGTTGATCAGTACGGCAATATCGCACAGGTTTTCTCGACCTACCACGCCTTTCGCAAATCGACTGACAAGGATCCATTCCTTCGTGGCATCAACAGCTTTCAACTTTTAAATGACGGAAAACGCTGGTGGGTGTTGACGATTTATTGGCAGGCAGAAACTCCGGACAATCTGATTCCGAAACAATATCTAAAATCGAATCGGTAACATCCGAGATCATCGGTCCGTCGAATACGGAAGTACATGGCCGAATATATTTTGAAACGGGAGTTAACGCTCGATCTGCCGCGCGCCGAGGTGTTCGATTTCTTTGCCGACGCCGGGAATCTGGAACGGATAACGCCGCCTGAGTTGAAGTTTCACATCATAACAGCCCAACCGATTGATATACGTAAAGGCGCTTTGATCGATTACAAACTAAGAATGCGAGGGCTGCCGGTGACGTGGCGGACGGAGATCTCCGTTTGGAATCCGCCCTACGAATTTGTCGACCAACAGCTAAAAGGGCCATACAAACAATGGATTCATCACCATACTTTCACCGACCTAGAACCGAATAAAACGCTGATCGAAGACGAAGTGCGCTATCGTCTGCCATTTGAGCCGATCGGCGACATCGCACATTTTTTTGTCGTGCGGGAATTGAACTACATTTTTGATTATCGCCAAAAGGCGGTAGCTGAAATATTGCAGGGGCCCGCGCGTTAGCAATGCTCAACTTTTCCATTACGCCCTTGCTAACGCGCGGGCTTCTGCAGCTCGTCCCCCACGTCATAGGGCCAATCACCGCAATAGGACAGGTCTGCACGGCCGGTGATGACCATTTCATGATCTTCACGCCACACGATCTGCGTAATTCCGCCTTCGGCGTGGACCGAGATACGGCGATCTGCTCGACCGGTGAATGCCGACAGTATGGCGGCTCCGCTTGAGCATGTGCCGGACGAAGATGTTTCGCCTGCCGCCCGTTCCCATATCTTTATCTCGATATTTTCACGGTCAATGACTTTAACAAAAACAATGTTCGCTTTTTCGGGAAATACGTCGTGGCTTTCCAATGCTTCACCGTACATCCGCCATTCAGGATCGAATTCATCGACAAATACGCACGCAACTGGATTGCCTACGTTAACGCCGGAAATGAGAAATTCTTTGCCAGCGGCGGTGATGGGAAAATCGAGCACCGAATCCATTTGTTCAGGCGTGGCGACGGGCACGTCGCTGCTCGCGAACTTCGGTTTCCCGATCTCTGCCTCGAACCAGTATGTTCCCGCTACCGTATCATCGGTCAGGCGGTAGTTCTTGATCCCGCTACGTGTTAGCAGCCGCAGGTTTTCGTCCTTCCAAAGATTCCGGTAATAAAGATAGGACACTGCACACCTAGTGCCGTTGCCTGAGAAACCGGCCATACTGCCGTCGGGATTTACGATCTCGCAGAAGTAATCGGCATCCTCATTGTGTAATTCGTCGAGAACGGCGATGCCGTCGGCTCCGGCTCCTGTGTGGCGATGGCAAATAGCACGGGCAAACTCCGGCAGATCAGCGTCCACCGGAACGTTTTCCTTTTCAATGACGATGTAATCATTGCCAAAACCGTGGAATTTGCAGAAGTTTATCGCATTCATTTGGCGTGCGTCCGTGCGGAAATTACCTTTTCAATTAACTTTCATTTACTATCAAAGAATAGTAAATTTTTTCCGGACATTTTCAAATATGGTACCGCTGATTATTCTTTTCGGGACGCTCGGAGTGCTTTGGCTGGTCAATAAATTCCTGCTCGGCGGCAGGTTGACGATTTCGTTTATGGGCCGCGTTGCGATGTCGGCAATGCTGCTGCTTGCCGGAATAGCGCATTTCGTCTATTACGAACCGATGGTCGCAATGATGCCGGACT
>JANNGV010000353.1:0-5669 GCA_031404055.1 Chloracidobacterium sp. | reverse complement strand
GACCGTGTAAAAAAGCTTGAGGATATCGGCATTCGAATATTCAGCGTTCTTTACGACTTCTTCCAGTATGTTGTCTGAGACCGTTTTCATGTCGATCTGCGGGCTCAACCACAGGCCGAGGGCACGCAGGAAGATCGTGGCGAGAATCTTGCGCTTGCCAAGACGGGCGTGAAGAATTCCCTTCTGATCGTATTCGAATTCGACCCATGAGCCGCGGTACGGGATGATCTTTGCAAGATACTCGTCACGGTCGCCTTTAAAGAACACCCCCGGTGATCGGTGAAGCTGCGAGACGATAACGCGCTCTGTTCCATTGATAATGAACGTGCCGTTATCGGTCATCAGCGGGATCTCGCCGAAGAATACGTCTTCTTCTTTAATATCGCGGATGGTCGAGACGTTGGTTTCGGGATCCTTGTCATATACAGTCAGGCGGATTTTTACCTTAAGCGGCACGCTGTAAGACATTCCGCGTTCCTGGCATTCCTGCTGGTCGTGCTTATGCTTCAGGCCGACCGGCTCGCCGCAATTCGGGCAAAGCTTCGGACGCACCGCATTGAACGTGCCGCAGTTATTACAGAGAACTTCGGCCGGATTGAACGGGTCAACCTTGATCTTCGAGCCGCACTCCTTACAGTTGGCACGCAGATGCTCCAGGCCTTCTAGATTTCCGCACTTGCACTGCCAGTTGCCGATTTGAAACTCAACATATTCGAGCATTGCCGTTTCGCGAAAATCGGAAACCGGAAATATAGACTTAAAAACCGACTGCAGCCCTACGCTCGACCGCTCTTCAGGAATAAGATCCATCTGAAGGAATCGGTTGTATGACTCTCTCTGAACCTCAATAAGATTCGGGATTTGGGCGGTAGTATAAATTTTTGAAAAATCCACTCGTTCCGGAGATTGGCTTGTCCGGCGTCCGAGTCCGTGTGCATTAGTCTGAAGCGGATTAGTAATCATAATGTTAGAAACGGGGCCTGGAGAAAATATCTGTTGATTTATCGGTCAATAATTGTTAGCATTCCTCGGACAGACATACTCCCCAAAATTTTCAAGAAAAGACGGCAAAGGCGGTCGAGGGTAAAGTATGCCCAGACCGCTTTTCAGCAGCTAATAGCTGTTAAATAAAATTTTTCGAGCGTGCCGAAACGAGACACCAACTCTCCACTGTTCGCGACAAAAAATCGCTGTAAAACCAATAGACACTTAGGATAGCAACAACTTTCCCAACGGCTACGCGATAAACGAGAATTTTTGATTCTAGCGCATCAACAGTAGTTTAGCAACAACTGAATCAAAACTCAAATCACCGTTCAGACCTCAAATTTAAGCCTGTCTTCGTAAAGGCAAGCTGAAGCTTGAGCTCTGAACGGCGTTTGATGACTTATTTGAGCTCGACCGATGCACCGGCTTCGGTCAATTTCGTCTTGATCTCTTCAGCTTCATCCTTGGAAACGCCTTCCTTGATGGCCTTTGGAGCACCGTCAACAAGATCCTTAGCTTCCTTCAAGCCGAGGCCCGCGACGACTTCGCGAACAACCTTGATGACCGCGATCTTGTTGCCGCCTGCCGCTGTTAGAACGACATCGAACGTGTCCTTCTCTTCAGCCGCCGGAGCCGCATCGCCTCCGCCGCCCGCCAATGCTGCCGGAGCAGCCGCGGCCGCAGCCGAAACGCCAAAAACTTCTTCAAGTTCCTTTACCAATTCAGACGCTTCGAGAAGCGTAATGCCTTTTAAATATTCTACAACGTCATCTTTTGTGATTGCCATGATTTTTTATCTATCTCCTATTCAGGGTTCTTTGAAAGGATGAGGGATAAAGGATAAAGGATAAAGTCAATCCTAGCACCTCTCCATCGATCCGGTTACTGTTGCGCGATCGGAGCGGAATTCCGGAGGACAAGTTCTTCAACTTATCCTTTATCCTTTATCCTTTATCCTTTCGCCCCTCGCCGATAGAACCCACGGGACTTGGGGAACGGGTTGCATCACCTTTCCTTTCATCCGAGCCGCGCGAGCAACCTGACAAATTGCTCCGCTCGTTTTCCTTGAGTACGGCTATTCGGGCCGCGTGCGGCCCAATTTCAAAATTGAGATCTCAGACCTCAAAAACTATTCAGCTTTTTCTTCCGCTTCCGCGTCGACGGCCGGAGCCTCTTCCGCAGCCGGCGCTTCGAGAACATTTTCATCTGCTGCTTCAGGCGCGGCTTCTGCCGTCGGAGCCGCCTCAACTTCGGCGGCCTGGACCTCTTCGGCTGCCGCCGGAGCAGCTTCTTCGGCTTTCACCTCAGCAGGGGCTTCAGCTTTCGCAGCCGGAGCGGCGACGGCCGGGGCCTTTTCGCCGATCTGTTTGATCACGACGGCCAAATCACGCGGCACGGCGTTGATAACCGTAACGATGCGTTGCGCCTGAGCGTTGATCACGAACAAAAGCTTCGAAATAAGCTCTTCCTTCGACGGCAGGCTGGCGATCGTGTTGACCTGTGCAAGCGTGACGACCTTTCCGTCAACAACGCCGGCCTTAAGCGAGTAAATATCGGCGTTCTCTTTAATAAATTTCGAGATCGCTTTCGACAATATGACCGGGTCGCTATCCGTCCACGCAAGCGCCGTGACGCCTTTGAAATGCTCACTCGCACCTTCAAAAACAGTGCCTTTAACGGCAATGCGTGCCAACGTGTTCTTTACAACCTGATACTGAGCACCAGCCTCGCGAAGCCGGTTTCGAAATTCCTGGTCTTTATTTACCGTCGCTTTCGAGAAGCTGACGACCATGGCGGATGTCGATCCTTGTAGCTTTTCAGTGAGGGCGGTCAGATCTTTTTGTTTTGTTTCTCTTGATTTCATGATATTCCATTAAGCCCTAACTCACGTGCGGGCTACTGACACTCCTCACTTAGGCATAAGCCAATTCGTCCAGCAAAACTCCGGGACTCATCGTCGCGGCGAGATTTATCTTTTTAAGATAACGGCCCTTCGCGGTCGTCGGCTTCGCTTTCATCACCGCTGTGATCAATACCTTGGTGTTCTCGGCCAATTTTGCGGGATCGAACGACACCTTGCCAACCGGCGAGTGAATAACGCCTGTTTTATCAACGCGATATTCAACCTTTCCGGCCTTGGTCTCTTCGATGGCGGTTTTCACATCCATCGTTACGGTTCCTGTTTTGGGATTCGGCATGAGGCCTCGGGGACCGAGGATCTTGCCAAGTTGTCCGACCTTGCCCATCATATCCGGCGTGGCGATCAGAGCATCGAAATCCAGCCAGCCGCCTTTGATCTTTTCGACCAGATCGTCGCCGCCCGCCAGATCGGCACCTGCGTCTTCGGCCTCTTTGATCTTGTCGCCCTGAGCGATGACAACGACCTTTTTGGCCGCTCCGCCCAGGCCATGAGGAAGGATAATGGTTCCGCGAACGAGTTGATCTGCCTTGCGTGGGTCAACGCCCAGCCACATCGTCAATTCGATCGTCTCGTCAAACTTGGCGAATGCGATCTCTTTCAATTTCGCGATCGCCTCATCAAGCGTATGTTTTTTGTGCAGCTCAACTTTTTCGAGAGCCGCAAGATATTTCTTGCCTCGTTTCATTTTTACCTCCAGGTATTAGCGAATTGCTTTAGCAATTCTCCCTAAGGATGAGGGCGGAAGGATGAGGGATGAAATTTCAGATTCATCCTTCGTCCTTCATCCTTCATCCTTCTACTGTAAGTCCCATCGACTTCGCCGTACCTTCGATCGTCCGCATGGCGGCTTCGAGATTGGTAGTGTTGAGATCGACCATTTTCTTTTTCGCAATCTCTTCGATCTGTGCTTTGCTGATCGTTCCGGCCTTTGTTTTATTAGGCGTTCCCGATCCCTTCGGAATTCCCGACGCTTTTCTCAAAAGATCGCCTGCAGGCGGTGTTTTCGTTTCAAACGTAAATGAGCGATCGGCATAGACCGTAATGACAACCGGAATTTTCATATCCGGGTCGTCGTTCTGCGTCTTGGCGTTGAACGCCTTGCAGAACTCCATGATGTTAACGCCGTGCTGCCCAAGTGCCGGACCAATCGGCGGTGCCGGATTAGCTTTACCGGCCGGAATTTGCAGCTTTATATAACCTTCTATCTTCTTTGCCATTGTCTTGTTGGAACGCGGACGCCCTCGTCCGCATCAATCCTAAAAATCCGTTCGTGCTAATCGCACTCATTGCGGACGGGGGCGTCCGCGTTCCGTTACTCTTCTTCCGCAAAAGTAACTTTTTCTACTTCCAAAAATCCAAGTTCGTAAGGCGTCGAGCGGCCAAAGATCGTAATCGAAACTTTCAGCGTGCTCTTGTCCTCGTTCACCTCTTCGACCTTTCCGGTAAAACTGGCAAACGGGCCGGACTTGATCCGGACAACCTCGCCGACGTCGTACATAAACTTCGGTTTCGGCTTCTCGGTTGCGACTTCGATATTGCGGACGATCTGGTCCACTTCTTCCTGTGTCAAAGGCGTCGGCTGCTTCCCGCCCAAAAATCCGGTAACCTTCGGCGTCGATTTAATCGCGTGAAAGACGTTGTCGGGTATCTTGCCCTTTTCGTCGCAGTCTATTTCAACCAAAACGTAGCCCGGATAAAACATTCGGGACGATTCGATGCGTTTGTTGCCGCGCATTTCGACCACGGTTTCCTTCGGCAACAAGACCTCGGTGATCATCTCGGCCAATTCCATGTCGCGTATGCGCGCTCCCAGGCTTTCAACAACCTTGTTCTCATGCCCAGAATATGTGTGGATAAAAAACCACTGCTTCATTTTAATAATTCCTAAAAACCGGCGATCTTATTTACCAGCCACGTCAGACCTTCGAGAAGGTATTTCCAGGCATTATCAATAAGAAACAAGTAGATCGCGAAGAAAATGACGGCGATTATGACAATTATCGTCGTATTCTTAACGTCGTCCGATGACGGAAACGTAGTACGGTCCAACTCTTCGCGAGTGTGCCGGACGAATTCTCCGATGCTTTCCTTCTTTTTTCCGCTATCAAGCGTTTCAACAGCTTCCGCCACAGCTTTTCTCCTAATTAATAAGTCAAGAGTTTAGAGTTGTGAGTCTTGATTTGAAATCAACTCCTACTCAAGACTCGTAACTCAAGACTCAAAACTTCTATCTGGCAGGGGTAGCAGGACTCGAACCCGCACCTTAGGTTTTGGAGACCCGCATGCTAACCATTGACACCATACCCCTCTGAAACAGTCGAGAGTCGAGAGTCTGGAGTCGAGAGTCGGAAAGAAAAATCCTGCTCTCGACTCTCGACTCATGACTCACGACTACTTGTTTTCCTTGTGCAGCCGATGGCAGCGGCAGCGACGGCAAAACTTATTAAGCTCAAGCCTGTTCGGCGTGTTCTTTTTGTTTTTCGTCGTCACGTAGTTACGCTCTTTGCACTCGGTGCACTGCAAAATTATGTTATCTCTCGGCATTTCTTAAATCCTCAGAAGCCAGCAGCGAGAATTCAGAAGTTTTTCTTCTGGCTTCTGGCTTCCGGCTTCTCAATTCTTATTCAACTACTTCCGAAACCGTTCCGGCTCCGACTGTTCGGCCGCCTTCGCGGATGGCGAAGCGGAGGCCTTTTTCCATTGCGATCGGGGCGATCAGTTCGATCTCCATCTGGATGTTGTCGCCCGGCATGACCATTTC